>WREN01000063.1 GCA_009779295.1 Oscillospiraceae bacterium
TATAGTCATATAAGAGAAAAGTGTCCGATCGTCATTCTGAGCAAAGCGAAGAATCTTTGGTGTAAGACCCTTCGTTCATGTTTTGGGTCACAGACATTTTTCAACTTATATTACTATATTATTCGGTGATCCCCAATTCATAAATACATTAATATATCCATAAAATTAAATTAAAAAACAAATTACGAAAAACCCGTCAAGGTTTTCCCTGACGGGTTTTTATTACGTTTTTGTATTGATATATTGACTTTTAATAAACATTGTTGTATAATTTACACAGTATATGGAGTATGGATATGATTTTTTTAAGAAAATCGACGGTAAACGGAGGAGTTAAATTATGAAGGTTGGAGTAGGTTACAGCGACAACCCCGAATCAAGCGCGGCGGGCTTGCAGGCCGCAAAAATGGCTGTTGCCCAAGCCGGAAGGACTGACCCTTGCGATATGACGCTGTTGTTCTCTACCGCGCGGCACGATTACGCGGTGTTGCGCGGGGCAGTGGCGTCCGTAGTAGGCGGTGCGGTGCCGATTTACGGCGGGGGCTCGGTCGGCATTATAACGAACGAATATTTCGGGTACGCGGGCGACCAGATCGCCGCCGCGTGTGTCTGGCTGGACGGCGTCAGCTGCGAAGCATTGGTTCAAGGCGATTTGAATAAAGGCGAGGAAGAAAACGGCATACGCTTAGGTAAGCGGCTTGCCGAATCGGGACTTGAACCCGATTCCCCTGTGTTGATGTTTTATGAAACATTTGACTTCACCGAAGGCTGTAAAATGATGATGGCTACATGGCTTTTGACGGGTATCGAAAAGGGGCTCGGTTTCGTCCCCGACCTGACTGGCGCGGGACTAATGGGCAACCACGCACCTGTTCCGACAAAGCAATGGATAGGCGGCGGCATGAGCGAGCATAACGCCATAGCTCTCGCTTTTTCTGGCGATATCCGGATGGACAGCGTTATCATGCACGGCTGCTGTCCCGCAACGGGATATTACACCGTTACAAAAGCGGCAGGGCAGGCCATACTCGAAATCAACGGGAAACCCGCTATACAGTTTATCGACGAATTGTTAAATTCGGCGATTACGCCGGAAGATTATCCGTTTTTCCTGCTTTTCGGAGTCAATCACGGGGAGCGGTGGGGCGATTACGACGAGGATTATTACGCGAGCCGGCTCTGTCTCGGCATAGACAAGGAGAGCGGCGCGATTATTATGTTTGAGCCGGATATGGTCGAGGGTACTGAATTTCAAATAATGTTCCGTTCGATGGAGCTTGATTATATTAAACCCAAAATCGACAGGATTTTTGCCGAGCTTGACGGGCGCGAACCGGTTTTCGCCGTGTATATAAACTGCGCCGGACGCTGCGCCGGTTATGGCGGAAGCGATTTGGAGGACGCGTTGGTAATTCAGGAAACCGTCGCGGGACGTGTTCCGATCCTCGGGCTTTACACCGGAGTGGAGATCGCGTCTATCGGCGGCCGTCCGAGGGGTCTTGACTGGACGGGCGTATTCTGCCTGTTCTCACAGCGCGGAGAAGAAAAAAGCGGCGGTAAAAAGGTATCCGCGCAGCCTGACTGGGATTCCGGAACGATGTGCGCTGATTCAAAAGAGGTTCCCGTTGAGGCAATGGTGCGAATCAGCGAACAGAACACCGCGAGGTTTTTGGCGCTCGACAGAAGCTCTATCTCCATACGTTATGAGTTGGAACAAAAACGCCGGGGGTTCAGCCTGCTTTCCGAGCTGTCGGTCTCGCTGAGACAGAACTCCGGTTATGAAAATATATTTATCCCCGCCTCAAGGCGCATTAACGCCGCATTGAATATGCAGCGTACAGCCGTATTGGTACATGACGGCAGGGGGCGTTTTAATCCTGAGGTTCTTCAGGGATATACCGCGAATGAAAAAACGCGGCTTGCCGGACGGCATATAAAAGTACCGGCTGAGCTGCTTGACCCGGATAATACAGTAATTGTCACGGGCGCCGACCCCGCAGGACGTTTCAGTGACCTGCGTGAGCTTCTCGGTCTGCCGTATTTCATATCCTCGCCTGTTATCATTCAGGGTGAAGTATACGCGATACTTATTACGGGGCGTCTGGTTGAAGCCGAGCCGTATCTTGTGCGGCTTTCCCGCAGCGACTCTGAAACGGTACAAGCTATCAGCGCGCTTCTGGCTTCGGTGCTTGCCGGACAGCGTTTGACTGCCGCCGAGGAACGGAACAGGATCATGATAGACGCCGCGCCGATGTGCTGCGTCTTTTGGGATGAGAACGGGAACCTGTCAGACTGCAATAAAGAAACGCTTTCCCTGTTCGGATTGGCAGACAAAAACGAATTTATTGAAAATTTCTCCAGTCTTTCTCCGGAATTTCAGCCGGACGGTCGTCATTCCGAAACAACGGCGCGCGAAAATGTTTTAAAAGTATTCGTTTCCGGTGAAACAACAAAAATAAAATGGACGCACAAAACTTTGGACGGCGGATTGATTCCGACTGAAGTTACATCTGTCCGTATTCCGAAAGGCGGAAACTATTTTGTCGCCGGATATATCCGCGACCTGCGCGAACAGGAAGCTGCCCAGGCAAAGATGAACGAAGCGCGGGAAACCGCCGAAAGATATATAAAAGCGAAGAATGAATTCTTAGCTTCGGTCAGCCATGAAATCCGCACGCCGATGAATGCTATTCAGGCGATGGTCCGTATTGCAAGCGAAATCAAGGATACGAACGAAATTCAGCGAAATCTTATCGAGCGGGGATTACATTCCGTTGATTTGCTGACGTCGGCTATAGAGGCTATTTTAGACTTTTCAAAACTCGATTCCGGTCAGATGGCTTTGGAAACCGAAAAGTTTTCGGTCCGTGAATTAATAAACGGGATAGGCAATATAGTCCGTAAAGACGCCGATGAAAAATCAATATATCTCAATGTATCAGTCGATTCCGATGTTCCTGACTTACTGCTCGGAGATCATTTGAGACTGCAGCAAACGATTTTCAACATTGTTATAAACGCGGTCAAATTTACCGAATCGGGCGGCGTTGACGTTCATGTTTTTAAAACAAACGAAAATACAAATAAACCCGATGAGACGCTTATTACGTTTGAGGTGCGCGATACCGGTATCGGCATTACCGATGAACAAATGACCAACATGTTGAATCCTCTGTATTGCGGCGATATGTCATACACCCGTAAATACAGCGGTTTAGGGATGGGGCTTCCCGTAAGTACCAGCCTTGCGACGCTTATGGGAGGTAAAATAACCTTCGAAAGCCGTCCCGGTCATGGCAGCGTATTTTGGATAACAATCCCTCTGACTGTGCTGAGTGAAAAGACTGTGGAAACAGGGGATACGTATGTCACGCCTTTTGCGGACATTTTGCGCGGATTGCGCGTGCTTGTGGCTGAGGATAATAATATTAACCAGATGATTATAGAAGAACTGCTGTGTGCGGTGGGAATTGAGACGACAATAGCGAACAACGGAATTGAAACGCTGGCGATACTCCAAAAAGAGAGCTTTGACATCGTACTCATGGATATCCAGATGCCGGAAATGGACGGTTTGACCGCAACGGCTCAAATCCGCACCGACCGCCGTTATGCCGCTCTTCCTGTGCTGGCGCTCACCGCGAATGCCGGAAAAGAACATTATGAAGAAAGCATAAAATCCGGCATGAACGACTTTTTGACTAAGCCCATAGACAGCGGACAGCTTTATAATAGTCTGATCAAATGGAGCGGTCGTTAATTTTAATTATCAAATTATGATATAATAATTATAATAGGAGACTAAAAAATGAAAAAATATTTATCTTTTGTTTTAATTGCTATACTTATCTTAAGTCTGTTTATTTCATGCGCAACCGGTTCGGCGGATAAATCCGCCGATACGACAATGCGTAACGATAACGCCGAACAGACTGAAACTTCGGAATTGAGGTTCAAACCCAATCTGCCTGATATTAATTTCGACGGTTATGAATTCAGGGTGCTTGTACCGGTATTCTACGGAATCACGATGACGTTTGACGTGCCTGAAGAAGACGGCGACCTCATGAACGACGCAATCTACCGGCGCAACCGTTACATCGAGGAAAAATATAACATCGTCATCAAACAAATCGATACTGATGACAATCATAGTCAAGTATCGGAAACGTTCAAGAAAAGTGTGATGAGCGGTTCGGACGATTTTGATATTGGCGCGATGGTTGACTGGATAAGTACGACACGTATCGCGGAAGGGTGCATCCTTCCGGCGGAAAAACTGCCGTATATGGATTTGGATCAGCCGTGGTATATGCGCGACGTCAACGACGCTTATTCGCTCGGAAATAAACATTTTCTCATATGCAGCGACGAAAGCATTACCGCTTATGAGATGATCCTGCCGATATGTTTCAATAAAAAAATAATCGACGATTTGGGTCTTGACAACCCGTATGATCTCGTGAACAGCGGCGCATGGATACTCGACAAATTTTTCGATATGGCGCGGACCACAACCACCGATCTTGACGGCGACGGCGTTATGACCGACGGAGACAGGTACGGGATCCTGTCGTATCCTAATCTGTTGTTCCCCGATTTCTGGGTCAGCGCGGGAATTCAAACGGTTATAAAAGACGCGGACGGAATGTTGATTTTAAATTTGGAAGGCAACGAGAAACTTATAAACCTTACAGAAAAAATCCGCCGCAACATCTACGGCGGAGAAAAAATATTTTTTAATTCAATTAAGGACAAATCCGAAAGATTTTCGGCTTCGGCTACTACAGGCGGCGAAAGGGATATATCGCGTTTGCAGTTTGAAAGCGATCTGGGACTGTTCCATCCGACGACCATGTCGGGAATACCTCCAATGCGTGCGATGGATACAGATTTCGGAATAATTCCGTTCCCAAAAGCAGACGAAAATCAGGATAGATACATTTCCGCTTTAGTAAATCCCTGGCCCAAGTTCGTCCCAAGCCACGCGCCCGACCCCGAACGCACGAGCATAATCTGGGAAGCGATCGCCGCGGAATCAAGGTCAACAATAGTTCCAGCGTTCAAGGAAATGAGCTTGAAAACGAAGTTCGCGCGCGACGACGAAAGCGCGGATATGATCGATTTGATTTTCAACAATGTCTATATCGATCCGGGCGTTAATATTTGCATTACTGTCGGCGGCGCGATTTTTAACGAAATGGCAGGCAACGGCAACATAAGTTCCATCATCGCGTCCAACGCCGCGAGATTCCAAAAGGAATTGGACACAATAAACGAAGCGGTAGCGAATCTGGAGTGAAATAGTGAAATTAGGAATCCCCCGCCATTCGACCTCCTTTTTTACAAAAGAGAGCAAAGAGATATATTTGTTTTGTTCCTTACCTCCCGCCCTCTTTCGCAAAGAGGGTGGCGCCGCAGCGCCGGGTGTTTTTACTCCAACCCAATTATCGCTTCGTAAATATTATCAAAGCCTATCTGCACTTTATCTTTATACTGCTCGTAATACGACGCGAAATCGGTACTGCCTTTTGTAGTGACAAGACTGGTTATTATCGTTGACAATTTTCTGTCAAGGTCAAACGTAAACCCAAAATCGTATACAAAGCTGTTGAGCATCATCTCCATGATCTGCGTCGATTCCTCATCGCGCAGGCACTTGTTGTAAAGTACCGTGTCGATGAATGCCGGACGCACGTATTTGTGACTGCCTTCCATTAACGCTTGTATGATTATACTCGCGTTATCAGGGTCTTTCACGGTTATCGGTACGCCGACGAGCCCCGCCGTTGTGATACATGGGTATGAATCCTGAATCTCTTCCAATTTGGGATACGGCAGTATTCCTATATCGAATTCTATATCGCGCAGTAAAGCCCAATAGTTGCCTATATCCCATGAAGAGACAAGCCCGCCGCCGTTTGTGAAATGTCCCCAAGCGGTTCGGGCGCTGTATTTTCTGTACGCGCCTTCGCTGTAAAGCAAATCATACGCTTTATCCATGATAGTAGACAAACGTTCGCTGATAAAACATAATTCCGGTTTCCCTTCACTGTTGATCTGCGCGACTTTTACGCCGCATGAATAAAGTAAGCTGTCCTCACACCCGTCGGCTATATAACCGTATGTATCCTTGCCGTCCTGTACTCCGTCGCCGTTGACGTCGATATATACGTCTTTTGTGAATGCTATCAATTTATCTACCGTCCAAGTACCGTTTAAAACAAACTTATACGGATCACCCTGTACGCCTAAGTCTTCAGCCATGGTTTTGTTGAATATAAAAGCGGCGAGCGATTGACCCGTTATCGCCATGTCTCCGTTAGCGTAAAACGACTTGCCCGCAATTATCAAAGCCGTCTGCATATCGGTGTTCCAGCACGGCTTCGAAAAGTCTACGTATTTCAAATCGTACCAGTTTAGTAAATGTCCGTCGGTCATTGACGATGTATATGCCCCGACAGACGGATGAGGCAATACCAAATCGATAGAATCATCCCCGCTTTGTACGAGCTTGCTCAATTCTGTGTAGCAATTGCTGCTCGCAACTCCGCGCGCTCTGATGACGACGTCGAATTTTTCTTCGATTTCTATGTTTCGTCTGTACGCCGAGTCGTTTAACGGCTCGCCTGTTTCTTCATCGATGTTAAATACATAACGCTCAATGAAATATTCGGGCATCAGAACCGTAAATACCCTGCCGTCCATCCTCACGTTGGGAAATTCGCTGTAAATGGCCTGCGTTTCCTCTGGCGCTTCGGTTTCAACTGTTTTTTTTGTTTCATTGGCCGATCCATTGTTTCCACCGCACGCAGTGAATGTTATGCAAAAAATAAGCAAAATAACCGCTAAGTATTTTATATTTTTCATTTTTAATTTTTATTCCTCCAATACTAAATCAACGAATTTATCCAATGCAGCTAAAGCGGCGGTTTCGTGCTTTTCGTAATACGAAACAAAATAATTGCTTTTCTCATTTAATACGAGATTAGTTATCAAGTTTGAAAAAGATATGTTGAAAAACTCCGCGATGTCGTAAACAAGTCCTTCATACAAAAGATCGATAGACTTCTCAGATTCGTTGTCGCGCGTATCGCGTACCTTGAGGGCGATTTCATAGTATTCCGGAATAACCATACGGTAGCCTTCCGCAGACATTGCTTCAAAGATTATCCCCGTGCGCTCAAGCTTCGGGGCGGTCGCCGGTATCGCGAACTGAGGCGAAGCGCGGTGGGCGTTGTTCATGTATTTTTCCTGACTCTCGTCCCATTTCGGGAACGGAAGTATCCCGAAATCAACATCGCTGTCACGCAATAATATCAATTGCCCCAGCCCGTCAAACATAAACAGCGTACGGTTTTCACCGAACGATTTAAACCAAGTCGGTCTGTCGGACCAGTTGCTTCTCGCAAAAACATATTCCCTGTCATAAATCCATTCATATAACTTAGCGACAATATCAATCGTGCGGTTAGAATAGAGGACCAAATACGGCAGGTCGTCCTCGTCTTTGCTTATGATCCGCGAACCCCAGGTAAACGTTATTTCATCGATAACTCCGCCGGCAATTATTATCCCGTACCTGTCTTCATCGACATTTATTACACCGTCACCGTTGAGGTCTTGCGGCATATCCTTCATGTATCTCTCCATCGCCGACATCGTCCACGTACCGTTGCTTACGAGCGGATAGGGGGAATCAAGCCCCATGTCCGTGAACAGGCCTTTGTTGAAAACAAGCGCCCTGATCGTGGCGTAATCAAGTATGGAAGCGTTGGAACTCATCCAGGTGACGCGTCCTCCGATACTGAGTTGATCCCTTATGTTCTGATTCCACCACGGTTTGTCCAAGTCTATCCACGGGATTTCCTGCCAATCGGCAGTGAAATTTTTGCCGTAAATTTTTTGAGCTGAACGCGGGGTGACTTTCATTACGTCGAAAGCGTTTTCGCCCGCCGCGATGGCGTTATACGCCCTTGTCGTTCCCTGACCTTCCCCGGTTACAACTACATATGATATCTTCACTCCGAAACGTTCCTCGACGACGCGGTCGCGCATATAAAGCGCGTCGTTGACGCGTTCGCCCGTCATTTCCGTAACGTAAACTTCCGGCGTATATGAGGGATGTAATTCTTCCATCAATATTTTAAATTCATAGTCATCGAAGTTAATATTCGGCAGGTTTTCACGGATTTCTTCGGTTTCTATGGCGGTAGTTGTGTCGGGCGTGCTTTTGGTTTCGTTAGATGATCCGTTATTGCCGCCGCAAGCTGAAAATAATATTAATATAACTATGAAAATAATTAATATTTTCTTCATATAATTCACCCGATAATATCGTGTTCGGTATATTTGATAAGCTGACAGCTTATATCTCCCCAATTCTGATGTGCCGGCTCCGAACCGCTGGCGTAGTAAAGCGCGGTGTTGATCGATCCGTCATCGAGCTGTACCGTAGAAGGATAGCCGAGGTCGCCGTTTTGGATTCCGTCGCCCGCGAGCAGAATTTCGTGGTCATGATCCCATGTTACGCCGTCGTCATAGCTCACGAGCGCGCCGCAACCCATAGGGCGTATGCGACGTCCGTATGTCATTAAAATTTTCCCGCTCGCGAGTTCAATTATATCCGCCGGATGTTCGCCCGGACGCGTAACGCGTTCCGGCTCGCTCCATGTTCTGCCTTTGTCGGTGCTGCGCGCAACGTATAACGCGCTGTCAAGATGTCTCGCGGCGGCTATCATCGTGCCGTTTTTCGTGAATACATACGACGTTTCGTTAAAATTCATCGGGAACCCGGATTCGTCGCCCCAAGTTTCGCCGCCGTCGTAACTGCGCATTAAAAATGTGACGTTATCATTGTTTTTCTTAACTCCGTAAACGCACATATACATAACGCCGTCAGCGTCGGAAATGATTCTCCCATACGGACAATACAACGCCATATCGTCCACGTTAAGTTTAAGCGGTATTTCTCCGCTCCATGTCGCGCCGCCGTCGCGGCTGATTTGATAGAAATTGTCGATATTTACGCTGTCCATTTCGCGCCAAACGGTATGCCCCTGCTTCAAATGTTCTTCTTTGTAGCTTTTCAGAGCTTTCCAATAAGCGGCGATGATATGCCCTTTGCCGTTCACGCCGAACGCGGGGTTTCTGGCATCCTGCCAGCGCGGCGCGATCTCTTTGGGGTCGCTCCACGATACGCCGCCGTTGTCCGAAAACGAAACGGCAACCGTCGCGGAAGTCCCGATGTGCGTTCCGCCCGTGCGGTAAATCACCGCGAGGCTGTTCGGACCTGTCTTCGCCATAACGGGAAAATAGCCCTCCATAGCGCACATCAAATAACGGCGCAGTTTGCCGACCCTGCCGACAATAAAATCTGATTCGCTTGCATAAAAATTCATTTCAATTTTCACTCCTGTTTTATTAATTATTGTTATTATTTTTTATAGCATCATATATATATCCTGTAACGATTGTCCTAAATTTTTACGCACGCGTCGCGGTTACCGTTCTGGCAAGGATTGTTTTCACAGGAATTCCGTCAGCGTTCGGATATTGGAAATCGGAATAGACAAACAACGCCGTATCTTCCGAAAGCGCGACCCAGTCGCAGTATCCGCAGGTATCGCCCGTAAAATCGGCGCCGGGTTTCACAACTTCGACGCGGTCGTCCCAAGTCAGACCCGAAACATCCGCAGTCGCCCGGATAAACACGCCCAACCTGCCGTAACACAACA
>WREN01000064.1 GCA_009779295.1 Oscillospiraceae bacterium
CGGAAGCGAGAATGTACCATCTTTAATCAGAGTATCTTCTACCCACTTGATAATACGGTATATCTGGCTTTCACTCAATCCGTAACCAACCGCTATGTGGGCGTATGTTCGATATTCACGTATGGTTAATGTTACCATTGCTTTGTTCGCTATGTTCCATTCCCCTCTTGGCAAGCGCGCTTTGTTTCTCTTTTTTGCCTCTCATGAACTTTGCAATACTGCCTTTTAAAACTTTCCCTTGACAAAAACAGGCTGATTATGTTATAATACAATAGTATATAAAAATTCAAAATTCAATCATCTCCGACCCGTCTGTCCTACAGCGCGCAGTATTCACTGATAGCCACGGCAGCCGGGCGTTAGGGTAAATCTGGAAACGGGCTTGCCTTCCATTGTGAAAAGGGGATTCGTCAAACAACGCTTGTATACGGGTGTTTTTTTGTCGTTCCTTCGTTTAGGAGCGATTTTATTTTTTTGGGAGAATTTATGAAACGTTTAATTTTATTATTAATTTGTATTTGTATTGTAGGTTGTTCGAATGTTTCGGTTAAAAATTTTGAACGAAACACCATCGCATCCGTTTACGCCGTAACCGTGCCGTTTATTGTGGCTTTAGATTTGACCGATCGCGTTCTGGCAATCAACGTCAAATCAAGATTCTGGACAGATGCGTGTGAAAATCTTGCGGTCGCGGGAAGTGTCGGACGCGGCATGGTGGATTTGGAAGCGCTCGCAAAATTCGCGCCGGACGTGCTGATTCACCGCTCCAATGACACCGCCACTGTCGAAGCTGTTACGGGTAAGCTCGGAATACCTGTATTGTGTATAACGGTTGAAAATTATGACGACATTATCGAAACGCTGACTATAATGGGCGAATACTTCGATTGCGGAGAACGCGCGAAACAGGTCTGCGAATGGCTCAGCGGCAAGTTTGAAATAATCGATGCGATTGTTGCATCCATTCCGGATAATGAACGTGTGACAGCGTTGATGATGGGCGGAGAGCTTGGACGAATCGCGGGAGGCGACATGATCCAATCGTGGATGATAAAAAAAGCCGGCGGCAATTGCGTTGCAAGCGATATCACAAACAACCGCAATTGGACGAATATCGGCGTTGAAACCGTTTTCAAATGGAATCCTGATTACATCTTTTGCACCAGTTCGACGCCGCTGAATTATACGGTTGACGGAATATTGAACGATCCCGCATGGAGCGCGATGACAGCTGTTAATAACAGCACAATTTCCATCGTTCCTGCCGCGATAGATTCGTGGGACATGCCGGGGATTAGTTGCACTATAGGAACGATGTACATGCTGTACCGAATGTACCCCGATTACTTTTCAGCTGAAAAGTTGCAGCAGGAAATCGACGAATACTACACGTTCATGTTCGGAAAAACCTTTGACAACGCGTATTTGGGGTATAATTTGTATGAATAAAATTATAATATTTGTGTTTCTTATTTTGTTAATATTAGGTATCATAATTGCTGTTTGCGTAGGTAAATATTCGGTCACGCCTTTGGAAAGCCTACGAATTTTGTTAGGATTGCGCGGAGATTCTTCCGAAATGACGGTCAACGTCGTCTTGCGGATCCGCTTGCCGCGGATTCTCGCGAGCGTACTTGTAGGCGCGGCATTGTCTGTTTCCGGCGCGGTATATCAGGGAGTTTTCAAGAATCCGTTGGTTTCGCCCGATTACCTCGGCATAACGAGCGGCGCGGCGGTCGGTGCGGCTACAGGGATTTTGCTCGCAATGGGAACGGCGTTCATTTCATTATTCGCGTTTGCCGGCGGAATCGTCGCGATGTTATTAGCGATGAGCCTTCCTGTATTGCTGCGTAACAACTCCAATATCATGCTCGTACTTTCGGGAGTAATTGTCGGCGCGGCGATGTCGTCCGTATTGGGATTCATCAAGTATTTAGCCGACCCGGAAAGCCAGCTCGCGTCGATTATCTATTGGACGATGGGCAGCTTTTCATACGTGACAAGTAAGGAGTTGTTGATAATCGCTCCGATAATCATTTTGCCGATGATTTGTTTGTTTTGCATGTCGTGGTGGATAGACGTTTTGTCGATGGGAGAATCCGACGCACGGACACTCGGCGCGAAAGTGACGCTCGTACGGAGCGTTGCGCTTGGGTGCGCTACCCTTCTGACCGCCGCTTCAGTTTGTATCGCGGGAACGATAGGCTGGATCGGGTTGATAATCCCGCACATCGGGCGGCTGTTGGTCGGACCGTCGAACAGGAAATTAATCCCGCTTGCAGCTCTTACCGGCGGATTATTCATGCTGACGGTTGATACTTTTACCCGCACGGTCAGTGTTTCGGAAATGCCGGTGAGCATATTAACAGGCGCACTGGGCGTGCCGTTCTACTGCTGGCTGTTGTACAAGCAAAGGAAGACATTGCTATGATATACGAAATTAATAATCTCAACTTTGCATATTCGGAGAAGAATATTTTAAACGATTTGTGTTTTAAGGCAGATGAAGGCGAAATCGTGACGATTCTCGGACGCAACGGCGCGGGTAAAAGCACGCTGTTGAACTGTATGCTCGGGCTATTAAAACCGAGAAGAGGAACTATTCTGCTCGCGGGCAGGGATATTTCCAAAATGAGCGAACGTGAAATTGCATCAATCGTAGGATATGTTCCGCAAATTCACATTGCGTCGTTCGGATTCAGTGTTTTGGAATTCGTCGTGATGGGATGCGCGTCGCGGATAGGATTGTTTTCTAAACCCGGCAAACGTGAGCGTATGGACGCGGAAGCGGCTCTGCGTGAACTTGGAATTGAGAATCTCTCTGATAAACCGTACACGGAAATAAGCGGCGGCGAACGCCAGAAAGCGGTGATTGCAAGGGCAATCGTTTCGAAACCGCGAGCGGTTTTGTTCGACGAACCTACCGCACATTTGGATTACGGAAGTCAGCTTCTCGTACTCAGAATCATCAAAGAATTGTCCGGAAAGGGTTATTCGGTAGTTATTACAACACACAACCCGGATCATGCGCTGTTATTGGGTGGTAAAGCTGCTTTAATGGATGATACCGGAACATTAATTACCGGCAGCGTGGAGCAAGTTGTCACCCAGGAAAATTTATCTCGGATATATAAAGCCGACGTTCGGCTTGAATATATAGAAAACGTCGGCAGAATGTCGTGCGTTTATTCAAATTTATGAAAATTATAAATTATACCGAAAGGAAATCAAAAAATGAAAAAAGTATTACCAATTTTCATCGCGTTATTATTTATTCTTGCCGTTATCTCATGTTCCGAAAATGAATCCGGACCCGTTGCCGTTGTTGTCAATGACTTCGACGTACCCGAGTTCAGCGTTATTGTAAACGGAGTGGAAATTACACAGATTACCCTTGCTGAATGTCCCGTGTACAGCGTTGAATCAATATCCGTCAACAGTTCCGGAACGGAATCTACGATTATTTACGTGGGCTTTGCCATCAAGGATATATTAAAGGCAGCCGGACTTAATGAAACTTATGTGTCGCTCGAAGCAACGGCAAGCGACGGTTACACCGTAACGCTCACAGGGGACGTTATATATAAAAACACGACCCTCCTCGCAATGACAAAAGACGGCGCTCCGTTCGCAGCGTCGCCGTGGCTTGCGCCGTGCAGCGACAAAGTTACCGGAAATTACCTGAAAGGCACGGTGTCGATCTTAGTCAGCACAACACAAAACACGCCTGATATACAAAATCAAAATCCAACCGACGCTGCGGCTCCGAGCGGCGAATTGCCGGAAATCCTTGACAGAACCGACAAAGTGGAGTTTGAACCTTATTCGTTCCTCGTCAACGGGAAAACAGTTACAAACGATACGCTCGCCGGATTGAAGATTTACAAAATCACGGCCGTTACCGTAAACAAAAGCGGCGATCAAGTTGAAGCCGGCTATACCGGATATAAACTCGCCGACGTGTTGAACGCCTGCGGGTTGAATGGTTATACAAAAGTCAAAGCCATAGCGAACGACGGCTACGAAACGGAACTTTCAGGCGACCTTATTACCAGCGACTATACGCTTGTGGCTATTGAGAAGGACAAAGAATTAGGCGAAGGCGGAACGGTTTGGCTCGCGCCGTGTTCGGAAACATCGTCTGGCACATACTGTAAGCTGGTCGTTGAAATTACAGCCGAATGAAAATCGTTGGATTAACGTTATTTCAAAAGAAGAATGAGCCCGGAATATCCGTCGCCGAATTGAATCTATTGGAAGGATTCGGAATTGAAGGAGATTTCCATTGGGGCGGAGAGAAGCAGGTAACGCTTCTCTCCGCCGAAACCCGCCGCTGGTTAGATTCGCAAACGGAACAGGGGCTGTGTTTCAAACGTTTCAAAGAAAACATTTTAATTGAAGATTTAGAAATAAAACCCTGTGACCGTTTAATTATCGGAAACGCGGTATTGCGGATTAGTAATTTAACGAAACCCTGCTTTGACGAATGTCCGCTCGTTTCGCCGTGCCGGCTTTCCGGACGCGCCGTATTTGCAGTTGTGGAAAAAAGCGGAACGGTTCGGATTGGAGATACGCTCATGAGATTTTAATTGAAAATTAAAATCTCATCAACAGCAAGATAGTAATAAGTAATACCAAGTTCATCGTAACTCCCAAACACACCGGATATTTCGATTTGCGTTTGCTCGTCGGGATAATCGGCTGGATATACATGATCGCCGTTCCAGATGAACTCCAGTCCCTGCGCGCAACAGGCGGTCGCGTCCTCAATAATCACGTAATGGTAATACATATCCGTTTCATCAAAATATGAAGTGTAGTAACTACCGCACATTTTGATCGTTTTACCCATGTAATTGTCGGGGTTTGTCATCATGTTGTTCACTTCGGCGTAAACCATCGTACTGCTCAGCGCGGTCAAATCAATGAAAGAATTTTCATTCTTTGCCGAATCAGCGCAACCCGCGAGTAATATCATCCACAAAATTAATAATATCAGCTTTTTCATTTTTAATTTATCCTCCTTGTTATGAGTCCGATTGCGCTAAACGCGAAAAAACCCGCAATATCAACAGCCACAATAGTTGAGCCCACCGGTGTTCCCGCTACTATCGAAATCAATATGCCGAGCGCGGCACAACTCACCGAAATGAGTACCGAACACACGGTTACCGCTTTGAATGTCTTGAACGCGCGCATGGCGGACAACGCCGGAAATATCACCAGCGCCGAAATCAAAAGCGCGCCGACTAAATTCATGGCTATCACAATGACCACGGCGATAACGACCGCGAGTATCAGATTGTACAGTTTCGCTTTGATTCCGGTCGCTGTGGCGAAATCTTCGTCGAAAGTGACGGCGAATATTTTATGGTAGAACACTAAGAACACCGCGGTGACCGCCACCGACAGCACCGCGGACAGCCATACTTCCGTCGCCGTAAGCGTCAGAATTGACGTTGAGCCGAACAGCGTGGCGCAAACGTCGCCGGAGATGTTCGCGGATTTTGAAAAGACGTTCATGATGAGGTAGCCGACGGCGAGCGTGCCCACGGAAATCATGGCTATGGCCGCGTCGCCTTTTATCATGGCGTTCTGACCTGTTCGTAACAATAATATGGCGCAGAGTATCGTCACCGGCAGCACCAACAGAAAATTGTTTGTGAGCCTCATCGCCGCAGCGACTGCCGTCGCGCCGAACGCGACGTGAGACAGTCCGTCGCCGATGAATGAAAACCGTTTCAGCACCAGTGTCACGCCCAAAAGCGACGAACAGAGCGCAATCAAAACGCCGACGATCATCGCGTAGCGTACGAACGGATATTCGAAATACAGCGCAAGTTTATTCATATGTACCTCCGCCGCAAGACACATTCTTGCGGATATAATCTGATTTCGGTCCGAAAAACAATGCCGAACCGCCGCCAATGTGCAGGATATGCGACGCGTATTTCACGGATGCGGCAACATCGTGCGAAATCATGACGATTGTTGTCCCTTCGCCGTTCAATCGCGCTATCAGTTCATACATTTCTTCGGTCGCTTTCGGGTCAAGACCTGCCGCCGGTTCATCCAACAGCAGGATTTTCCGTGTTGCGCATAATGCCCGCGCCAGTAACGCGCGCTGCTGCTGTCCGCCGGAAAGCTCGCGGTAACAGCGTTTCGCGAGTGAGAAGATTCCGAGTTTTGCCATATTTTCCTCCGCCAATTGCTTCTCCTGCCTGCTGTAAAACGGTCGCAGGCCGCAGCGGTTCAAACATCCCGAACGCACGACCTCCCGCACAGAAGCGGGAAAATCCTTCTGCACTGCCGTTTGCTGCGGAAGATAACCGATTTCGTTGGACTTAACGCCGTCGCCCGTCACAATTTGCCCGGACGCCGGCGTTTTCAAATGCAGCAGAGTTTTCATCAAGGTACTTTTACCGGAGCCGTTTTCGCCGACGATACAAAGGTAATCCCCGGCGTTTATGTCGAATGAAAGTCCGGAAACTATTGTTTTACCCTCATACCCGAGGGTCAGATTCTGACAGGACAATTGCGGCATATCTTATCACCTCAACGCTTTTTTCAGTACGTTCAAATTATTTTCCATGATGGACAGATATGTCGTTCCGTTTTTTACGTCGTTTGACGTAACCGACTGCATGGCGTCCAATACAAGAATCTGTTGATTCTTAGCCGCCGTGTTGTTAATGATGGTTTTGGCGATAGCCTGGTCGGAACTTTCGGTAACCATGACGGTTTTCAAATTGAATTCATCGGCTTTGTTCGCCAAAAATATGATAGTTTCGAAGCTGGCTTCGGTTTCGGCGGAACAACCGGCGAACGCGGCGTAGTAATTCAAGCCGTAATCCTCCGCGAGATAGCGGAACGGGAACCTGTCGCCGAACAGCAACGTTTTGACAGATGCAACGGTTATTGCCGTATTATACTCCGCGTCCAGAGACTTTAATTTATCGATATATGCAATCAGATTGTCTGCGGTTTCGAATCCCAATGATGACAACGCATCGGCGATGGCTGTGCAGAACATCTGCGCGTGCCGCAGCGAGAGCCAAGCATGTTCATCCTCCTCGTCCCCGTCTTCCTCAATCAACGCATCGTCGCCGAGGATTTCAAGCAGGTTGATGACGATCATGTCCGGGTTCGTCGCGTGTTCGAGTACGCCGTCTACCCACTCGTCTGACTCGCCGCCAACATAGATGAACAGGTCGCACGCGGAGATTTTTACGATGTCGTCAACGGACGGCTGGTAATTGTGCAAATCAATCCTGCTATTTAATAACAGCGTCAAATCAAAATTATCCCCCTGCTCGCCAATGATCTGCCGAACCCAGTCGTATTGCGGAAATATCGTACACACAATGTTGATTTTATCGTTTGTCCCGCTTTGGGTGCATCCGGCTAACAATATTACTGCGAACAGAGTCAAAATTATTAATAATCGTTTCATTTTTACCTCCGTTTGTTTTTATATTCATTATATTTAGACATAAAAATACAAGGCAACGCTTATACTTAAACTAATGGTATAAGCATTTACCCTGCGGAGGTTGTTTAATTATTGAATCTGACCTTCAAAAGAACGAGCGTAGAGAACGCCGTATAAAAATCGGCAGATTTCAAAATAGAGAGAGTTACGGTAAAACACCCAATACCGAACGCCGCGCCGGATATAACGCAGAAAAAGTATTTTAACAAATTTTCGACCGCCAATAAATGAGCGCAGGTACCGCAATTCCCCTGAAATCCGCCGTAGTCATGCTCATGGTGAATATAAGTGAAAATAAAAGCTGCCGAAAGAAGAGCGCCGGCAATGAAAAAAACGCAAATTGCCAGAAAAAACAATCTTTTTACAAAATTATTTTTAAAATACATTGCCTGCTCCTCCTTATGACCGTTATAATTATTCACATATATTATTTTAGTATATTTTATAAAAAAAGTCAATATATAATTTTAAAATTGCTTCTTGACAAAATCAATAAAAATGATTATAATCATTATATTACGACAGATTATCATCTTGAAATTAAAAATTAAAGAATTATAAAAAGTGTAAATTTTGTACCATTCGGGCATTTACCGGATGGTTGTTATTATTTCGGGATAGTTCCCGATTAGAAAGGTTGTAACAACAATGAAAATAAATTCACTTAAAGGCATGAATGATTATTTACCCGCGGAGGCTGACTTGCGGGACTATCTGCAAAGCACGATTCTGCGCGTATACAAAGAAAACGGCTTCAGCCGCGTTATTACTCCAATTATTGAGGATATAGAAAATCTCGATAAAAGCGAGGGCGGCGACAACCTCAACCTGATTTTCAAAATTTTGAAAAGAGGAGATAAATTAGAAAAAGCAATCGAGGAGCAAAAGTTTGACGAACTTTCCGACATGGGTTTGCGCTATGATTTGACGCTTCCGCTGAGCAGATATTTCGCGAACAACCGCGCGAATCTCCTAACTCCGTTCAAGTGTATACAAATCGACAAAGTATACCGTGCCGAACGTCCGCAAAAGGGAAGACTGCGCGAATTGACACAGTGCGACATTGACATTCTCGGCTCAGATTCATATTTCTGCGAAATCGAATTGATTGACGTCACGGCAAAAGCGTTACTGGAAATCGGTTTGTCGGATTTCAAAGTGCGGATCAACGACCGCAGGATATTGAAAGAATTGCTGTTGAGTTTCGGTTTCGACGAATCAGAGATAGCGAGCGTTTGTATTTCGTTCGACAAAATTAACCACATCGGTTTAGGCGGTGTGGAAGAAGAGCTGCGTAATAAAGAATTTTCTCCTGCCGGAATCGAAAAGTTCGTTTCGTTTTTGGGAACAATGCCGATAGATATAGATATGCTTCCAAACAGCGAATCAATCGAAAATTTGCAGCGGATTATTTCAGGTGTGAAACAAATATGTAATGGAAAATATTCGATAGAGTTTGATATTTCGCTCGTCAGAGGGCAGGGATATTACACCGGAACGGTTTTCGAAATTGAGAGCAACGAATTCAAAGATTCCATTGCGGGCGGCGGAAGATATGACAACCTCATCGGCAAATTTTTAGGCGAAACCATTCCCGCAGTCGGTTTTTCGATAGGCTTTGAGCGGATATTTTGCATATTGTCGGAAAGAAATTCCCAAATGCCGAAAACTAAAAAGAGAATCGCGTTTTTATATGATGATTTCTTCACGGCGTATACAAAAGCGCAGGATTTCCAAGCGGAATATGACGTTACGCTGTTTGAGAAACCGCAAAAACTCGGCAAGTTTTTGAACAGACTGGAAAGTCAAGGATATTACGGATGGATAACTTCTGACGAACTTAAAATTTTTAATGAAAGGTGATTTATTATGCAATTGAAAATAACTCACGGCGGCGGATATGACGTAAACAATCCGGATTACGAAACGAAATGCAGGCAAATCGAAGCACATATCGACCGATTGAAACAAATCGGCTATGGAGGAATCGTCACAAATGTTCCGTTCACAAAAAGCTATATTGAGGACGAAACCGCGTTAAAATTATTGAAGCACGAAGTTGAATACTGCAATCAAACGGGCATGAAAGTTTGGCTGTACGACGAAAAAGGCTATCCGAGCGGCACCGCGGGAGGATTAACTCTCAAAAAGAATCCTGATTTCGAAGCGAAAGGACTTGTGGGAATATTCAACACG
>WREN01000065.1 GCA_009779295.1 Oscillospiraceae bacterium
AGTATGGGCAGGGAAATAGGCGCTCTTATTTACGCTATTCCTTGGAATGGAGATATACCAAATCATTATACTTTTGGTGATATATATGAGGGAGCGGAAGGTAATGTAATTGGATTATTGGTTTGGCATGTACTAACTCATCTTATACCGCCTACAGAATACGAACACTTCTGGGTAGGCTTGGTGCATACGCATCCTATGAATGACTATGGATTTTCTGAACAAGATATGGAGTTGGCAAATGGCGAAAGTTTTACAATTCGCGGTACGCCGTTCAAATTTCCAAATCCTTTCGGACCAATGCCTGTTTATATGGCATTGAGATATATTAATAAAAAAGTTAATTATGATCAAATTGATGTAAAAAAATACACACCAAATTCAGGACAAAGTAACTTAGGAGAAATGATATGGCCATAATAAAAAACAAATTGTTACTAATATTATTAACAGGCGTTCTGCTGTCGGTATTATTTAGTTGTGATGAGGGTCTTGCAAAAGTCAAATATGAAATCGCAGGTATACCAAATAAAATTATCTATATAGCCAATGTTGACAACGAACTTGATTTAAGCGGTATTAAAGCGGTTGCAACAGATAGAGATGGTTGTATAGAAGAAATACCTTTTGCTCCTACTGAGCTTGATATTGTCCTGACAACTAAAGATGGAAGAACTGCAACTACGGAAGCATACGGGGGAATCGAACCAATACATGTAGAATCCGAAGATTTTTCACTAAATAGGTGGCAAGTGATTCATAAAATCGATTTTACTACGCCCGGAGTATATGAAGTGAGAATATATCACGTATGGAGGGACAGATACGACATATTCGAAAAAGATGAGGATAGGGTAGTTTCATACAAATTCTTCGTCCAAGTCGTGGATGAAGATTACATTGATAGTATTATAAATCAGAAATAGACAGAAAGGCAGATGATAACACATGAAAGTAATACTTACGCAGGACGTAAAAGACCAAGGCAAAAAGGGTGACCTCATCGACGTTTCCGACGGTTACGCGCGGAATTACCTGCTGGCGAAGAAATTGGCGGTCGAAGCGGACGCAAAGGCGCTCAACGAAATCAAAAACCGCGAAGCCGCATTAAAACACAAAGCGGCAATGGAAAAGCAAAACGCCATTGAAACCGCCGTGAAACTCGAAACATTAATCGTAATAATAAACAATCCGGCGAGCGCGGAAGGCCGGCTTTACGGCACTGTGACTTCGATGGACGTTTCGGAAGCGTTGAAAGCGCAGTTCGGGATAGATATCGACAAGCGCAAAATCCAAATAAACGAACATATCAAGCATTTCGGTACATATGTAATCGACGTTAAACTGCACGCGGATGTAGCGGGAAAAATAACAATAAACGTGACTGATGAGAAGAATAAATAACTATGAACAGAAATACTAACGATAAAGAATTTAACGCGGTACGTAAGTTGCCGTTTTCATACGAAGCCGAGCAATCCGTGCTTGGTTCGATACTGCTTGACCCCGAGCGTTTCCCCGACGTGGCGATGACGCTTGAAAGCAACGATTTTTATCTTGACGAGCACGCGCAGATTTATACGGCGATTCAGGAATTATTTCTCAAAAGCCGCACGATCGACGTTGTGACGCTCATTGACATGCTCGTCAAACAGGGGCTTTACCCGACCGACGAACAGAGCAAAAACTACATCACGAGCATAGCGGACATGGTTCCGAGCGCCGCGAACGTTAAAGATTACATGAAAATCGTCAAGGATAAAAGTCTGCTCCGGCAGATTATCCACGTTTGCGACGAGATCACGGAGTCCGCTTACACCGCGCAAGATGAAGTCGCGGATATCCTCGACGTCGCCGCCCAGAAAGTTTTCAACGTCGCTCAGGGAAATGAAGTAAGAAATTTCACACCTGTACGCGATATTATCGTAAACGTTTACGAACATCTGCAATTGATACGCAGCGGTTCGGGCGAAGCCGTCGGCACGCCGTCGGGCTTCTCCGACCTTGACCGTGTTTTAGCAGGATTCAACAACAGCGATCTTATTCTGATAGGCGCGCGTCCCGGTATGGGTAAGACGGCGTTTGCCATGAACATCGCCACCCATGCCGCCCGCCGCACTAAGAAGTCGGTGTGCGTGTTCCAGCTTGAAATGTCAAAAGAACAGCTCGTTCAGCGTATGCTTTCCAGCGAGGGACTTGTTGACAGCCACAATATCCGCACGGGAATCCTCTCCGACCGCGATTGGGATAACCTCGCGCAAGCTGCGTCGTCTATATCGGAGCTGCCGGTACTTATCGACGACAGCACCGGTATCACCGTCACCGGAATGAAAGCGAAACTTCGGCGCGTCAAGAATCTCGGCATGGTCGTCATCGATTATTTGCAGCTAATGCAGAGCGACCGTAAAATCGATAATCGCGTCAATGAAATTTCCGAAATCTCACGGAACTTGAAATTGATGGCGAAAGAATTGCGCGTACCCGTTATTACGTGCGCGCAGCTCAACCGCGGACCGGAATCACGAACGGATAAGACGCCGTTGCTTTCGGACTTGCGCGATTCGGGCGCGATCGAGCAGGACGCCGACGTGGTTATGTTCCTGTACAGACCGGAGTATTACAAGTCCGACGAGCCGCAGAATGTCGCTGAAGTTATCATCGCGAAGAATCGCCACGGTTCAACAGGCAAGATTGAAATGGGCTGGTTCGGGCAGTACACGAAGTTTACGGATTTGAAGAGGGAGTGAGGATTATGGCAGGTACGACGTTACATCTCGCGATAGCGGATAAAATTTATGACAAACTGGGCGATAATGTAATTAAAAATCTTCCGCTGTTTTTCGGCGGGAATCTTGCTCCTGACGCTATACACGCGAAGAAAGATTATCAACGGGAAGATAAAAAACATTCTCACTTATGCGACGGGATAAGGTCATACGGTTACGGGTATCCGGAAGTTTCCAAATTGTTCAAAGACAGGGTCAATGAATTCATCGAAAACTATTATTTACCCGCAGGTGATGATAAGGAGTTATACTTAGGTTATGCCGTACATCTGCTCGCTGATGAGTATTATCTGCTCGCAGTTTATGAACGGCTTGATGAACATTTGAAAAGCAAGGGAATTAATATCGACGCGAAAACTTTAGCCGATGAAGTGAACAACCACGTTCACAGTAAATTTTTCAGCGAAACTTCTTATATACTCGACATTTCGCCGAATGAATATGATTTTAAACAGAACGTCGTTGATGTGCTTGAAGCTGTATGGGATTACGAGGTAAAGGATTATATCACCGCGGAAGAAATAAACATTAGCAAGCGTTGGATTATCGATAACTTTTTCAAAAACGATCAGACGAAAGAAACTATTGACCGCGAACTGACTTTGAAGTTTATTGATGGTGCGGCAAATAATATAATCGAGCAACTTAACGATGTTATTAGATAAAACGCTATTCACAAACGTCCGAAACGTACTCGTCGGATTCTCGGGCGGCTCGGACTCAACCTCATTGCTGCATTATTTGAAATACAACTGCGGTTTCGAACTCTACGCTGTTCACGTCAACCACAATCTGCGCGGAGAAGAAGCGTTGCGGGATCAACACTTCTGCGAGGATTTTTGTAAAACGCACGATATTAAACTGTTCGTCGAAAGTATAAAATTGCCTAATTTCACCGAAGAAGCGGCGCGTAACGCGCGGTATCAAATTTTCGACCGTTTGCTTGCCGAGCATAAAATCGACCGCGTCGCTACCGCCCACAATCTTAACGACAACGCCGAAACGGTGATGTTCAATATCATTCGCGGAACGGCGTTGAACGGACTGTGCGGGATTCCTCCGACGCGCGGGAATATTATCAGACCGTTATTGAATTGTTCTAAGCAGGAAATTCTGGATTACTGCGCGGAGAACAATCTCGAATTTGTCACCGACAGCACGAACGCCGATCTCAATTACACGCGCAACTATATCCGGCACGAGATCATGCCGCGTTTGCGGACGGTCAATCCGGCGGCGGACGAGGCGATCATGCGTATGTGCGTGAGTCTGCGGAGGGATAATGAGTTTATCAATTCTGTAGGGGCGAACCTTGTGTTCGCCCGTGAAAAATGTGATTATGATAACGGCGTTGTAAATACCGATAACGATCGGCAAATAATGCGGGCGAACACAAGGTTCGCCCCTACAAACACCCCCGACGCAATCCTCTCCCGCCATCTTATCGCCCGTTACCATCAACTCAATCCCGACGGCTACCTCAGTGGTGACCGCATCAACGAACTCATACAATGCGTTCGCAACGGCTATCCGGCGCGCATTTCCCTGCCCGGAAGAATTACTTTCGAAACGTCAGATTGTGAATTTGTAAAAGACAGCGACCCCGTCAAACTCGAAAACCTAACGCTAAACTACGGCGAAAACCCCATTCCGTTCACAAATTGTATGATTTTTCTGACAGAATCAGAAAAAGATATAAAACCTTCTATAAATATTTACAAATTATTTATACACAAAAAACTTAATTTTGATAAAATGATTGGGTATATTTATATCCGCTCGCGTTTGCCGGGTGACAAGTACAGGTTCGGCGGCATGACGCGCAGTGTAAAAAAGTTAATTAACGCGAGTCGAGTACCGATAAAAGAACGCGATTCGGTACCGTTCGTTTGCGATGACAGCGGAATCATATGGGTGCCGCCGTTTGAAGTCCGCGACGGTATAAGATGGATAGAAGGAGCGAAACCGATTTATGTCGCATTATATAAACGATCTTGAATATGTTCTCATCGATGAAACCGAAATCGCCGAAGTCGTCGCGCGGCTTGCCGGCGAGATCAATTCAAAATTTACGGATAAACTTCTTGTAGTCGGTATATTAAAAGGCGCGTTTGTTTTCATGTCCGATTTGATCCGCAAGTTAACGATTCCGATTCAAATAGATTTCATGCGGGTAAAATCATACGGAAGCGGAAGCAAATCAAGCGGGAAACCGGAATTTAAACTTGATTTAGAAAGCGATTTGACTTCGGCTGACGTTTTGATCGTCGAGGACATCATCGACAGCGGTCGAACTCTCAAAGAACTGACTTCATATTTCAAATCGCGCGGCGCGAAAAGCGTAACGACCTGCGTTTTGCTTGACAAACCCGACCGACGCGAAGTTGAATACATACCGGATTTCACAGGCAAATCCATTCCAGACGTTTTTGTCGTCGGTTACGGACTCGACTATAGTGAAAAATACCGCGAACTTCCTTATATAGGCGTTTTAAAACAATCGGAATATAAAATATAAATAAAATATAAAAATTGCAAATAATAATATAATTAATGACCGGAGGATTCTATGAAGAGCAATCTCAAGATTATAATCTTTTATATAGCGCTTATCGGAATAATATTGATTGCTACAGCCGCGCTGTTAGGGAATATGCAACAGGATGAAATCATTTACAGTTACAGTGATGTTGTGGATATGTTTAAGCGCGGAGAGATTAAAAACTTTGAAATAGATGATAAAAATAATATCAATATAATAACGCAAAATGACAGGAGTTACACATACAAGCTCAGGGATTTGGCGCTTTTCTACGCGGACTTAAGCGAGCTTATTGCGGAACAGCATGACAGCGGTATCATACAAAAATATAATTATGCGAGCCCGATGGAAATAGCTTGGTGGCTCAGTCTGTTGCCGTATGTAATTATCATCGTTTTGTTTATCGTTCTCTGGGTTTACGTTATGAATCAAGCGACCGGAAAAAGCGGCAAGATCAATTCATTCGGCAAGGCGCGGGCAAAACTCGGCGCAGACGAGAAGAAGAAAGTGTTCTTCAAAGACGTAAACGGCTGTGACGAAGAAAAGGAAGAACTAAAAGAAACCGTTGAATTTCTGCGCGACCCGTCGAAATTCATCAAACTCGGCGCGCGTATACCGCACGGCGTTTTGTTGATAGGCCCTCCGGGAACAGGTAAAACTATGCTCGCGAAAGCTGTCGCGGGCGAAGCGGGCGTGCCGTTTTATTCGATTTCCGGTTCGGATTTCGTTGAGATGTACGTCGGCGTAGGCGCGTCGCGCGTGCGGGATTTGTTCGACACCGCGAAGAAACATCCGGCAAGTATTATATTCATTGATGAAATAGACGCCGTCGGCCGTCACAGAGGCGCGGGTCTCGGCGGCGGGCACGACGAACGCGAGCAGACGCTCAACCAGTTGCTCGTCGAAATGGACGGGTTCGGCTCAAACGAAGGCGTTATCGTCATGGCGGCGACTAACAGACCGGACATACTCGACCCGGCTTTGTTAAGACCTGGGCGTTTCGACAGACAGGTGACGGTCAATTACCCCGACATCAAAGGCAGAGAAGCAATCCTCAAAGGTCACTCTCAGGGCAAACCGTTTGAACAGGATGTTGACCTTGCCATACTCGCTAAAACGACGGTTGGTTTCACGGGAGCAGACCTTGAAAACCTCCTCAACGAAGCGGCGTTACTCGCCGCGCGCAAGGGGAAACACCTCATCGGCATGAACGATCTCGAAGAAGCGACGATAAAAGTTATTGTAGGCCCGCAGAAGAAGAGCAAAATTATTACTGAAAATGAAAAACGCCTGACTGCTTATCACGAGGCCGGACACGCCGTTGTGACGAGGATTGTGAAACCGGATTCGCCGGTACATCAGATTTCGATAATTCCGAGCGGACGCGCCGGCGGTTACACGCTTGCGCTGCCAAAAGAGGATAGGTCGTATATGTCCAAAAAAGATATGGAAAACGAAATAGTTACTTTGCTCGGCGGCAGAGTTGCTGAGAAACTCGTACTCGGCGATATTTCTACCGGTGCGTCGAACGATATTCAGCGCGCTACGCAAATTTCGCGCGGTATGGTAACTAAATACGGGATGAGTGAAAATCTCGGCCCGGTTGTTTACGGTAGCGAACACGGCGGCGACGAGGTATTCCTCGGACGCGATTTCACCGCAACGCGCAACTACGCCGAAACTACCGCTTCAATGATAGACGATGAAATTAAAGCTATTATCAATACGGCTTATGGCAAAGCTGAGGAAATTCTCAAGGAGTATATGGATAAGCTGCACTATATCGCGGGATTCTTATTCAGGAGTGAAGTCATGGACGAGACGCAGTTCGACGCAGTTATGTCCGGCAATCCGACGTATGATGAACTCGACGATATGATGGATGAAAAACGCAGGAAAAGCGAAGAGGAGAATAAGGCGAAACAAAAGCGCGATGAAGATGACAAACGCCGCAAGGAAGAGGAAGCCCGCAAGAAAGAAGCTGCGGAATACAACCGATATAGCAGACCGGATTTCAATATGATGAATACAAATTCAAATGATAATGAAGATAAAGATGATGACGATGATAAATAATTAAAAATAACGTGCTTACGGCACGTTGTTTTGTCTGGAAAGGATGATTTTTATGGCTAAAAATATAAAATATACATTTAATAAACTCATAGAAGAAGTATTGACAAAATCAAATACACCACTGACTCCTAATGATATATGGGATTATGCTCTTCAAAACGGTCAGGCTGAAAAATTAGGTTCTATTGGAAAAACACCACAAGCTACAATCGCCGCACGTCTTTACGGTGATATAAAATATAATTCAAACAATGGTATATTTATACAAGTTAGTAAACGTCCATCTTTATTTGGAATAAAAAATATAGAATATGATGATAAGATTATTATTGCAGAATTGGAGGAAACCAAAAGCGAAATTATCGAAAATTTTAATGAACGGGATTTACATCCTTTATTAGTTGCATTTGTTAGAAGTAATCCGCATTTTTTATGTTATACTAAAACAATTTATCACGAAAAATCAATAAAACGTCAAAAAGGGTATAACGAGTGGTTACATCCTGATGTTGTTGGCGTTCAATTCCCATTTGAGGAATATAAATCAAAAACTTTAGAATTAATTGAATCTTTAAAAAATAATCCTCATAAAATATTTTCATTTGAAATGAAAATAGAATTGAATTTTAAAAATATCAGGGAATTTTATTTTCAAGCATTATCTAATTCAAGTTGGGCGAACGAAGGATATTTAGTAACGTTGAAATTGGAAAAAGACCCCGATTTTATTGATGAAATAAGAAGATTAAATAATGCTTTTGGTATAGGTGTAATACAACTTGACCCGATAAATATTGAACAAAGTGAGATAGTGCTTACATCGAAAGCAAAAGATATTCTTGATTGGGATACAATAAATAGGCTTGTTGAAGATAGTCCCGATTTCGATCAATTTGTACAAGATATTATTGAAGATATTGAAGTAAAAAAAGTTAAAAGTAAGTATGATGAAGTTTTTTCTGAAGAAAAATTAAGAAATTACATATCAACAAAGGGAATTCGTTCGTAAATACTATGAAGGAGAAACTAAATTGAAAAAATATTTACTAATTATAATAATCCTACTACTCCTCACTTCATGCAAAACTGTGGCAATTGATTACACCTTAGAAGAAGTGAAACGCGGTGAATTTGTCGTGCATGAAGACGGCTCGATCACGTCGGGGCAAGCCGTTTGGGACAGTTTCGTCGAACAGACCGAACAAAAGAAACGGTGTTCCGTGCGGCTGGCGTTTTATTACACGCTCGGCGACCCTGAACGCTATGACCCGGATTATTACGAAGAGATAAAAAACGATTATCCGGTTTTATACGTGCAGGATTTGAAGTTCGACGGCAAAGAATACAAACTTACTTGGACTGAGGAAGACAAAGATTACTCGTTCAAGTACAAGTACATGGTGAAGTACACCGGCGAGCCGTCCAGCACAAGCGCTATATTTTCGTCGTACACCTATTACGTGCTCGTCAACGACGACACAGTCACGTGGGAGCAAATCGAGCACGGCATGTTCAGCTCGCGGTTCGGCGACTGGATCGATCATTACAAAGTTTATTCAAATTTAAAATATAAATAGGAGGTAATAATTTTATGGAAAAGTACAAATGCGATTTTATTGATTTCATGGTTGAGAGCGGCGTGCTGCTGTTCGGCGACTTCATCGCGAAAAGCGGGCGCAAGACTCCTTACTTCGTAAACACCGGCAATTATAAAACCGGCGCGCAGCTTTACAAGCTCGGGCATTATTACAGCGAAGCCATTATGAACGTTATCGGCGGCGACAGTTTCGATGTGCTGTTCGGGCCGGCGTACAAGGGGATTCCGTTAGCCGCTTCGACGGCTTATACGTTGTACACAGAATATGGAATCGACAAAAAATATTGTTTCAACCGCAAAGAAGTGAAAGATCACGGCGAAGGCGGCGTGTTTGTCGGCGCGAAACTTGGCGACGGCGACCGCGTGGTGATAATTGAGGATGTTATGACGTCGGGGCTTTCCATAAGAGAAACATTGCCTTACTTAAAGGCAGCCGCTGATATTACTATTCCGCACGAATTCATTTCCGTCGACCGTATGGAAGTCGGTTTGAACGGCAAGACCGCAATCAAAGAAATCTACGAGGAATTCGGTATACAAGTCCATCCGATCGTTACGGTGCTTGATATTATCGAACATATGCGTAATAAACTTTCGCCTGATGTTATTGATAGGATGGAGACTTATCTCGAACATTATTGCGAGAAGTAAAATAATTTATGAGTTTTGA
>WREN01000066.1 GCA_009779295.1 Oscillospiraceae bacterium
CAGACTCTGACTCTGCTTGTTGGGGTTCAAATCCCTATTCCGCAGCCACTCCCGCGAAGCTAATCGAACTAAGGATACATAAGGCTTCGCGGGTTTTTTAAATTTAAAATTTCAATAAAAAGGAGATTTAGAATATGAACGGAAGAGAAAGGGCGGCGGCGGTATTTAAATACCGTCAGACTGATATCCCCTGTTTCGACCTTATGGAAGGTACAGTTTGGGATTCTGTTGGATATTATTTCCGCAAGGCACACGGCTTGCGCAACGCAGAGGATGTTATTGATTTTTTAGACTGCGATTTCAGATGGAGCCATTTGTTCGGAAAAACATTGCCGCTGCCGGATTCGGACGATGCCGTAAGAGGACTGTCAGGAACAAATTATTCAGATTCGTCGGGGGGATATTTGTTATCCGACACTGTGAGCGTCGCCGACATTGACCGGCTGTTCAATCCCGACCCGTACAAGCGTGAAATTCCGGATTTCGAAAAAATGCGGCGAAAATTTCCGGATAAAGCGTTGGTTTTTTGCGTGCCTTGGACGCCGTTTTTTTCAGGCGCGTGTTCATTTTTCGGTATGGAGCGCGCAATGATAACCATGCTCACGGAACCTGAGTTATATTACGCTTTCGCAATCAAACAAAAGGAATATTTATGTGAATATATACGCTTGGCGATACGCGCCGGCGCCGCGGAATACTGCGACTTTTTTTGGACTGGCGACGATTTCGCTTCCGAAAACGGTTTAATACTTTCACCCGCGCATTGGCGCAAGTTAGTGAAACCATATTTGAAAGAAGCGTTCGATATAGCAAAAACTGCCGGTATGCTCACACTGTTTCATTCGTGCGGAGCGGTATCGGAAGTATATCCTGATTTTATTGAAATGGGCATAGATTCGCATATAGGCGTACAAACGAGCGGTAAGGGTATGGATATCGAACGTCTGGCGCGTGATTTCGGCGGAAAATTAGTGATTTTCGGCGGAATTGACGCGCAGACGACACTGATAAAATGCACTTCGGCGCAGGTAGAAAGAGAGACGCGGCGTAATATCGGGGCGTTCGCCGATTGCGGCGGTTATATAGTTTCAAACTCTCATCACGGATTGCCTGATATTCCGGGAGAAAATTTGGCGGCGATGGCCCGTGCGGCGGGCAGACGGATATGACCGCCTATAATCATAAATCCGGATGTATTAAATACTTACGTAATTTTTCAAACAAATCGTCCATGTCGACCGGCTTGCCGATATGATCGTTCATACCGGCTTCAAGGCATTTCTCGACGTCTTCTTTAAAAACGTTCGCGGTCATCGCTATAATCGGAACAGTCCCGGCATTGGCGGAATTAAACGCGCGGATACGGCGCGTAGCCTCATATCCGTCCATTTCCGGCATCTGAACATCCATTAATATCAGTTCATATTGCTCCGGCGTCTCATTGAACATACTGACTGCCTCCGCGCCGTTTACCGCGCAGTCTATCTCCAAATTAGTTGGCTCAAGCAATGTCAAAACGATTTCGCGGTTTATTTCGACGTCCTCCACCAAAAGGATCCGACGGTCTGAGAAGATACCGGTATTGTCGTGCAGTGTTTCATTTTCCGCCGGCTGCGGGTTTGTTCCGAAACATTCATTTAAGATATTTGCGATAGTGGATGTGAAAAGAGGTTTTGATATAAATTTATCAACGCCGGCTTCTTTCGCTTCGGTTTCAACCATATTCCATTCCGCGGCCGATATCATGATCACAACAGCTTTTCCGGGCGAAATTGTTTTTTCTTTTAACTTCTGCGTCAGTCTTACTCCGTTTATGCCCGGCAGTTTCCAGTCTACAAAGTAGATATTGTACGGGCTGTTCCGCTCAACAATATCAAGCGCCGCTTCGCCGCTGTCAACCACATCGCAGTATATCTCCAGCTCCTGCATAATTTCTTTGAAGTATATCAGAATAGACGGGTCGTCGTCCACAACCAGAATACGCGCATTTCTTATATTTATATCAGAAACCAGCGCTCTTTGATTTTTATTTTCTCCCTGTCTTAATTGAACCGTAAAACTAAATACGGATCCTTTTCCGAGTTCGGATTCGACCCATATTTTGCCGTCCATCAATTCCACAATGTTTTTAGAAATAGACAGCCCAAGACCCGTGCCTCCGAATTTACGCGTTGTGTCGCTTTCAGCCTGATGGAACGATTGGAACAATCGCGCCTGCTGTTCGGCGCTGATACCGATCCCGTTGTCGGAAACGGAGAATTGGATCACGCAAACCCCGTTTTCTATTTCAATCAGTTGCGTACTGAGATTAATCAGACCGTATTCGGACGTGAATTTAACGGCGTTAGATAACAGGTTTGTAATAACCTGTGTGAGTCTCTGGTCGTCGCCGACCAGGGTTTTAGGAATACTTTTGTCTATATGTACGTCAAATTTTTGTTTCCTCTCATCTATGCGGTAGTTGATAACGCCCACAACCCTGCGCAGCATACTCTCAAAATTGAATTCTGTTAATGAAAATTCAAATTTGCCCGCTTCGATTTTTGACACGTCTAAAATATCGTTGATAACGCCGAGCAGATGTTTCGAAGCGTCCGCTGTCTTTGTAAAACAATATTTTATCCGCTCAGGCTCAGTTACGGACATGCCGATTGAAGTCATGCCTATAATAGCGTTCAATGGCGTGCGGATCTCGTGGCTCATGTTGGCAAGGAATTCGCTTTTCGCTTTAGACGCGGTTTCCGCATAATCTTTCAATTCCTGAAGCCGGCTGTTATTTTCTTTAATCTCCTCAATCATTTGTCTGGTTCTTTGGTTATTGCTGACGTCGATTAAAGTTATGATAAACCCCACATGCTGCGATTTCTCATAAATATTGGTTTTAGATAAGACGTAGTAACAGGGCTTTCCATCCAAAAGTAAAGTAACTTCGGCATTGTATATATCATCTGTGAGATAATTGAGCCGTTTTACTATATCCGGCGGATTTTGTTCAATGGCGATTGATCCAAAATAATTTTCGATATCGAGTAATACTGTCTTATCGAATTCCAGCGTTAAATCCGGAAAGGCTTTTTTGAAAGAAGGGTTTGCGTCGGTTATATTACCTGCTGTGTCTACGATCAAAAATGCTTCTGAAAACGTATTGAACAGATTTATAAAAGCGGCGCTTCGGTTGTCAAACAGCTTTAGCCGTGCGGAATAAGTGGAAAATATAATAAACATAATCAAGAAACTAAACGGCGTTAAGTCGAGTCCAAAATTCAAAATGTCAAATGTATATAAAATATTGGAAATGACAGGAAGTAATACAGCCATTCCAACCACAGACAACATGGGATTAGTTTTGATATTCCTGATAACATAACGGAAAAAGATTATTAACGATGCAAATAAAGGCACATACCCAATAATAAAATGGATTGTAGCCCATCTTCCGCCTATCGGGAGCAATCCGTCATACCCCGCAATAAATTCATGATGCCATGGATTTGTAATCAATACCAAGACGTCCGCCGTTACCAAAACGAACAAAACTATATTAATAATTCGCGAATGAGCAAGTTTGGATTCTGTGAAATGCAGGATATAAACTGAAAACAACGGTGATATAATACACCCAAGTATAAAATAATACGGATATATTTGCTTATAAATTTCTTCACTTAAAAGCACGCTGATCCCGTTAAAAAGCGCCCACATCGAAATGATTAACCCTACCGCGAAAAATATTTTTAAATATATATTGCGCTTTCCACGAAACCATATGCCGAAAATCAAGAACGTATCGATATAGAAAAGCACAACGGACAGAAATAAAAAAAGTATTTTTGTTTCCATAAATTGCTCCTGCGAATCCGAGTTATTTTTGGCTAAATCTTTAATTTTTTTCATATTATAACATAAATTTTATTTTTTTCAATACCGAATATGTTAATTTTATTAAGAAATACGCGAAATAACGGGAAGCACGGACCCTGAAAGTCTGTATTCATAAAAATCAACAAAAAATTTATCTTTTTATCATTAGCCGTCCATTTGTAAAATAAAATTAAAAAACATAAAAATTCTATTGCATTTTGAAAAAACTTATGCTATACTTCTTTTGACAGGCAGAAAGCCGGGTAAATTAAGATATGATTTTCATGGACATTCAAATAAAAATTCACTGATTGTCAAGTTTGTATGAGGGGATGAATGGTATGAAAAAGTTGATTCAAAAAGATGAATCCACAAATTTGTTTGAAGGTGGTGGCGTAAAATGGAAAATTTGCACGAGGTGAGCGAGCTTATGCGCGTCATGCTCGACGCCGCGCCTTTCTGCATACATATATGGGACAAAAATTTCGAAATGATCGATTGCAACCAGGCGACGGTCAAACTTTTTAATTTATCTGATAAATGGGAGTATCTGGCAAAAAAATATGATTTTATGCCTGAATATCAGCCGGACGGGAGGTTATCGAAAGAAACGGCGGTCGAGTATATTCGCAAAGCGTTCGAAGAAGGCGGTTTGAGTGTTGAATGGACGCACAAGACACTTGACGGAGAATTGATTCCAAGCGAAATGACTTTGGTCCGTTTAGAATATAAAGACGATTACTATGTTGCGGCGTATCTCAGGGATGAACGGGTAGAGAAGCGGATGATACGGGAAATAGAATCTGCGCAATCGACCATATCAGCTATGTTTGAATCGAACCCGCATATAAACGTCTTGTTTGACAGTAATTTTAAAGTGGTTGACTGCAATCCCGCGGGATTAAAATTTATGGGATTCAATACAAAGGAAGAATTGCTCGCCGGATTTGTAGAACGCATGACAAAAAGCATACCGGCGTTTCAGCCGGACGGACGGCCTTCCATACCATTGGCAAAAAGACTTATGACCGCCGTGACAGAAGGCCGCGTCAATTTTGAAACCGAAATACTCATGAGCGGCGTAAAACTAAATTTAAGCGTAGAATTTAAACGGATCCCATACGAAAACAATTTCGCTATCGTCGGATATATATATGATATGACTGAAATCTATGAGCGTGAAAATGAATTGATAAAAACCCTCGGTAAGCTGGAGTTTGAAACCGCCACGCTTAAAACAATATTTGATTCCATGCCCGATTTTGTTTTTTGTAAGGATCTGAATTTGAAATACACGAGATGCAATAAAAAAATGGAAGATTTTTTCGGAGTCCGTGAAGCTGACCTCATAGGTAAAGACGACGCAGACGGGTTGGGAGCGCCCGAAGAGATGGTACGGGCGTGCAATGCTTCGGACCAAAAATTATTAGATACGGGTCAATTAACTTTAGCCGATGAATTAGTACCGGGAGCGGACGGAACCAAGATACTTTGTGAAACCTTAAAAGCCCCAATTTTCAAGGGCGGCGTTATAGTAGGACTTTTAGGCGTATCCCGCGACATAACAGAACGTAAAAGGTCTGAGGAAGCTATTAAATTACGCGAAAACATGACAAATACATTGAATAAAATGTCAATTGAATTCCTCGCGCAGGACGATAAAACATTTGATGAGAAAATGACTGCGGGCGTTAAACTCATTGCGGATATGATGAATTTGGACAGTGTTTCTGTTTGGCGCAATTCTATAATTCTGACCAATTTATACACGTCGCAAATTTACCGTTGGGACAGAGAAGAGGGCGGTACTGTATCTCCGAGACCGGAACTGCAGAATCTTCCTTTTACCGAGCTCACACCGCATTGGGAAAAAATCCTGGTTGGTGAAAAAGTTTTAAACGGTCCTGTAAGGCTGATGGACGACGCGCCTGCCGCATTAAAACATTTCGGAGTTGTTTCAGCGCTTTTGATCCCGTTGTTCTTTAATAATGAGCATTGGGGATTTGCGCTTTTTGAAGACTTGAACAACGAGCGTTATTTCGAGGATATAGATTTCATGCGTTCGGCGGCATTTTTATGCGCGAATACCGTTATGCGCTCGGAGATGGAAAATAAATTAAAAGAAGCGCTTCAGGACGCGACCTCCGCTTCTCGCGCGAAAAGCGATTTTCTGGCTAATATGAGTCATGAGATACGTACGCCCATGAACGCCATCATCGGTATGACGAACATTGGGAAGTCGGCTGCCGACATGGAGCGTATGACTTATAGTTTTACAAAGATTGAGGACGCGTCAAAACACCTTCTCGGCATAATTAACGACATTTTGGATATGTCCAAGATCGAAGCCGGTAAATTTGAGCTTGTGCCTGTAGAATTTGATTTTGAAAAAATGCTTCAGCGGGTCGTTAACGTGATCAACCTTCGTGTGGACGAAAGAGAACAAAAGCTCACCGTACATGTAGACAGAGAGATACCGCAATTTTTGATTGGAGACGACCAGCGGTTGGCGCAGGTTATAACGAACCTTTTGGGGAACGCTGTCAAGTTCACGCCGGACAAAGGCTCTATCAGCCTTAACACATATTATTTAGGAGAAGAAAACGGCAGCTGCACAATAAAAATTGCTGTGACCGATACAGGAATCGGCATAACCCCTGAGCAGCAATCTTATCTGTTTCAGGCCTTCCATCAGGCCGAAACACATATGTCACGGAAATTCGGCGGAACAGGTCTTGGGTTGGTTATTTCCAAAAGTATCGTGGAAATGATGGGCGGCAAAATAGGGGTTAAATCTGAAGTAGGAAAAGGCTCTGCGTTTACATTTACAATTCAAGTTAAACACGGGAAAAAGAAACATGATATATCTTCCGACTGGGGAATTGAGTGGAAAAATGTGCGCATTTTAGCCGTAGATGACGACGCATACATCTTAAAGGATTTTAAAGGTATTGTGGAAAGGCTCGGAGCGTCATGCGACACTGCTGAAAGTGCTGAGGAGGCATTAAAGCTCGTTGAACAAAACGGCGTTTACAATATTTATTTTGTAGATTGGAAAATGCCGGAAATAGACGGTATCAGATTAACAAAAGAATTAAAGAAAAAAATACATGCTTCGGACGATTCGGTTGTGGTCATGATTTCATCCGCTGAAAGTTCATTGATTGCGGCTGAAGCCAAAGAAGCCGGAGTTGATAAGTTTTTACAAAAACCATTATTTCCGTCGGCAATAGCGGATATAATCAACGAATACCTTGGTTTAACGGTGCGCCAGCCGGAAGATGAAACTAAAGATATTGCCGGTATCTTTAAAGGACGCCGTATTTTATTGGCGGAGGATGTGGACATCAACCGCGAGATTGTATTGGCCCTTCTGGAACCTACGGATCTTAAAATCGATTGCGCTGAGAACGGCGAGGAGACTGTACGTATGTTCAGTGAGACGCCTGATAAGTACGAAATTATTTTCATGGATGTGCAGATGCCGGAAATGGACGGTTATGAAGCTACGCGCCGGATAAGGGAACTCGACATTCCAAATGCCAAAACCATTCCGATCATAGCTATGACCGCGAACGTATTTAAAGAAGATATTGAAAATTGTATCGAAGCCGGTATGAACGATCATGTAGGCAAACCGTTGGATATAGATATAATTTTGGACAAACTGCGGATTTATTTGCTTAATGAGCCGGAAATCAATTAAGAGGATGGATATGCAAAAAACAATTTTTGTGGTAGACGATAATGATACAAATTTGTCTCTGGCAAATGAAGCGTTGAAAGGGCAATACCGGGCGATGACACTGCCCTCGGCGGCTAAAATGTTCACAATGCTTGAAAAAATAACGCCGGACTTAATTTTACTGGATATTGAGATGCCGGAAATGACTGGTTATGAAGCAATAGCGCGTTTAAAAGCCGATAACCGATTTTCAGAAATTCCGGTCATCTTCCTGACTTCTGTTACCAACAAGGGGAGTGAGCTGGAAGGCTTTGAGCTCGGCGCCGCGGATTACGTCACAAAACCTTTCAGCGCGCCGCTGCTGCTTAAACGCATTGAAAATCAATTCCTTATCGTCCAAAAGACAAATGAATTGAAAGAAGCAAGTATTGCCAAAAGCAATTTTCTGGCGAATATGAGCCATGAGATACGAACGCCGATGAACGCCATTATAGGTATGACGCATATCGGGGAAACATCTCAAGATATTGAGAAGAAAAATTACGCCTTCGGCAAAATTAAAGCTACATCTTCCCATCTTTTAGGTGTTATAAACGATATTTTGGACGTTTCAAAAATTGAGGTCGGCAAATTTGAACTTTCTCCGACAGAATTTTATTTTGAGAATATGTTGCAGCGCGTTTTAACCATAAATACCTTCCGCGTTGAGGAAAAGAAACAAATATTGACGGTGGATACAGACGGCGCTATCCCCAAAATGCTGCTCGGCGATGAGCAGCGGCTGGCGCAGGTCATCACAAATTTGTTATCCAACGCGATAAAGTTCACGCCGGACGGCGGCTCCATCAAAATCAATTCGAAGTTTTTGGAAGAAACAGACGGCGTGTGTGCGATACAAATAAGCGTGGCCGATTCCGGCATAGGTATCAGCCCGGAGCAGCAGGCAAAACTGTTTTCTTCATTCCAGCAGGCCGAGAGCGATACGTCTCATAAATTCGGCGGCACGGGACTTGGGCTTGTCATTTCAAAGAATATTGTTGAAATGATGGGCGGCAAAATTTGGATCGAATCCGATTTAGGCAAAGGCGCGACCTTCGCGTTTACCATTCAAGTAATCCGTGTACTTGAAAAAAAAGGCTGAGGAAACTGTAACTGTGACGGAGGAAGTTAATATTCAGTTCGGGGCGTTGCGTACTGCTTGCGGATGATGTCGCTATAAACCGTGAGATCGTTGAGGCGCTTCTTGAACCGGCTCTTATTACAATCGAATGTGCGGAGGACGGTGCACAGGTCGTCGCTATGTTCAAAGCCGCACCGGAAAAATACGACCTGATCCTAATGGATGTGCAAATGCCGAAAATGGACAGCTATGAGGCGACACGCTCTATTCGGGCGCTGGATGTACCGAAAGCGGAAAATATTCCCATAATCGCCATGACCGCCAATGTATTCCGTGAGGACATAGAACGCTGTCTGGAAGCGGGAATGAACGATCATATAGGCAAACCGATCGACTTTAATGAAATGATGACCATACTTAAAGAGTATTTGAGCATAGATGCATAGGTCATATAAAACAAAGCAATACACAGATAATCCGAATTTTATTTATAAATAGGAGGTACCGGCATGGAAAATATCGAAACAAACAAAGAATTAATGAACGCGATCCTCGGTATTACCGAAATCCAGCTTCAAAGTGAAAATCTTGGTCAAACTACAAATCCGAACCCACCTTCCATTTTGGAGTTTAGGGTTCGGATTTCTTGTGAGGAGTGCGACCAATAACAATGTACAGAGTGAAAAAATCATCTACGTTTCAATCCACGCACCCCGCGAGGAGTGCGACTAAATGCGGCATGTCCAACAGCTCAACCGACGTAGTTTCAATCCACGCACCCCGCGAGGAGTGCGACGCGATAGAAAATCCAATATCAAACAGGGTGTTTGGTTTCAATCCACGCACCCCGCGAGGAGTGCGACGGGCGCGTAGAGAAATTGTTAATGCTTATATTTCTGTTTCAATCCACGCACCCCGCGAGGAGTGCGACAGAGCGGCGCAATACATAACACGGGACGCGATGGGTTTCAATCCACGCACCCCGCGAGGAGTGCGACCGC
>WREN01000067.1 GCA_009779295.1 Oscillospiraceae bacterium
CATATATTTATATCTGTGATAAAATAATAAATGTATGTTAGCGGACGTGGTGGAATGGCAGACACGATGGTCTTAGGAGCCATTGGGAAACCGTGTGGGTTCAAGTCCCACCGTCCGCACCAATAAATAATATGGGGACTTGTGAAATTTGAAAAGAGATAATCAACCGGCAAAATTCCAATATGTGGTGGTAATATGGGGAATATCAGTGGTAAAGATATGTGGATTTTAATCGGATCGATTGTATTGTTTATAATTACGGTCGTTCAGTTTGTTTTTATATTGCACAAAAACCGCAATTCGAGAACTGCCGGAATTAACAGGCAAAACTCGTTAATAAATGCGGTCAATCACGCTGCGGCATTGTTGCTGGAATCAAAAACAGAAGATTTTTCAGGCTTATTGCTCAGAAGTATGGAAATAATTGGCAAATTGATGGGTGTTGACCGCGTTTTTATATGGCAGAGTGTCCGAAATGATGACGCTAAATCATATTCTAAACAAATTTATCAATGGACGGACGACGGAGTAGAAACCAGTAATTTAATGGAATTTTCATATCAGGGTGGATTCTTTAAAACTCAGGAATCCGTTTTGAATATTCCGATGTTCGTATCCGATGAGCTTTGGGGTCATTTAAGTTTTGATGACCGAAATAATGAACGCGTCTTTTCGGAAGAGGATATAAATATTTTGCGTTCTTGGGGATTGCTTGTGATCAGTACGATGCAGCGCGTCAATACCGCCCGTAACCTGCAATCAATTTCCGCTAATTACAAGGGTTCGATATGGAGCGCGGACAATAAAGGCGTTATCACTCCTTTCAGGGGACAAAATGCCGCGCAGACGGAATCGGAAAACTTTTTGGCTGGGATACGTTTTGATATCGTAGAGTATGTAGAAAAAACCAAACTTGAAGGTCCGCAGGATTGGACGAGTGAGGTTAACGGAAAAATATTCCGTTCATATACGGCGCCGATGTATGATAATAACGGCAGTATCGTCGGCGTTTTCGGCAGTACGGACGACGTCACCGAGACGGTTATGCTTCAGCAGGACCTTGAATTCCAAACGTCCACCTTAATGACGATATTGGATTCGATCCCTGATTTTGTATATTGTAAAGATTTGAATCTGAATTATACCAAATGCAACAAAAGTATAGAAAAATTTTTCGGCGTATTACAGGAAGATCTCATAGGCAAAAACGATGCGGACGGCATGGGAATGACTCAGGAAAGAGCCGCGCAATGTTTGGAAACTGATTTGAAGGTCATTAACGAAGGTCGTTTGCTTGTTATTGAAGAGGAAGTATCGAATATTGAGGAAACTAAGATAATCTGCGAGACGATAAAAGTTCCGCTGTTTAAAAACGGCGTAATAATCGGACTCGCGGGAATATCGCGCGACGTCACCAAACGCAAATTGCAGGAAAATGAAGTGCGCGCCGCAAATCACGCGAAATCCGCGTTCCTGGCGAATATGAGCCACGAAATACGAACGCCTATGAACGCGATCATCGGTATGACCGCGATAGGGAAGTCGTCTGAGGACTCCAACCGTAAGGATTATTGCTTTACGAAAATCGAAGAAGCGTCTAAACACATGCTGGGCATAATAAACGATATACTGGATATGTCCAAAATCGAAGCGAATAAATTTGAACTCTCGCCGACCGAATTTAATTTTGAGAAGTTGCTTCAGAGGGTAGTGAGTGTCATAAGCTTGCGTCTTGACGAAAGACAGCAGAAACTTACGATTTATATAGACAGGGACATTCCCAAATATCTCATAGGCGACGATCAGAGGTTGGCGCAGGTCATTACGAACCTGCTCGGCAACGCGATAAAATTTACGCCTGAAAAGGGATTTATCCGCATCGGAACCCATTTTATGGGCATAGATAACGGAATCTGCACGGTACAGATAACTGTGACCGATACGGGAATAGGAATAAGCCCCGAACAGCAGGCGAGATTGTTCCAATCGTTCAATCAGGCAGAAACAACGACGACGCGTAAATTCGGCGGTACGGGTTTGGGATTATCGATTTCAAAGAGTATCATTGAGATGATGGGCGGAAAGATTTGGATAGAATCGGAGATCGGAGCGGGTTCGAAGTTCGCGTTTACGATTAAAGTAAAACAGGGGGTCGGCGAAAAGAAAAATACCGGTCATTTGAACAATATCCGTATACTTTCGGTTGACAACGATTCGTATGTTTTATCGCATTTTGAGATAATAGCTAAAGAATTCGGTTTGATTTGCGATACCGCCGAAAATTATATCGATACGCTCCAGATGATAAAGAAGAATGAACCGTATGACGTGTGTTTTGTGAATTGGAAATTAAGCAGCGTCGAGGTAATTAAATTAGTAAAAGAATTGAAAACCAAAATGCCGGATACCGCTATGGTGCTTATGATTTCAGTCGCCGAGTGGAACGCGGTCGAGAGCGAAGCGAAAAAAGCGGGCGTGGATAAATTTATTTCGAAACCGTTGTTCCCGTCTGTTATCGCGGAAAGTATCACCGAGTGTTTAAATCTTGGCGAAAAGGTGGAAGAAAAACAGCCGGATATCAACAATCTCTTCGCGGGGCATAATATACTTCTCGCGGAAGACGTTGAAATCAACCGTGAGATCGTGATAGCGCTGCTCGAGCCGACGATGCTGGAAATCGACTGCGCGGAGAACGGCGTCGAAGCCGTCCGCATGTTCAAGAATGAGCCTGAAAAGTACGAAATGATTTTCATGGACGTGCAGATGCCCGAAATGGATGGACTTGAAGCTACGCGCCGCATCAGGGCGTTAGACATTCCGATAGCTAAAACAGTGCCGATTATTGCCATGACTGCCAACGTTTTCCGCGAGGACGTTGAGAAATGTCTCAAAGCGGGAATGAACGAACATATAGGGAAACCGTTGAATTTTGAGGAAGTCGTTGATAAATTGCGGATTTATCTGTTGGGGAATCTATAAATGTTTAAGACCGAAACAAATAATGATACTCACAAAAATTTCATAAACAAAACAATAGCCGCCAATTGGGCGGGACCGTTTGTCGTTTCGAAAGGGAAACTTCACGATACCCGCACGAATTGCGGTTTTGTCGCGATAGAAGATGGTATAGTAGTCGTTGGTTATATTCTATATTATATAGCGGATAACGAATGTGAAATCACGGTTGTGGAAAGTCTGCGCGAAAGACAGGGTATCGGCAGCGCGTTGATTAACGCCGTCATCGAAGCCGCGAAAGAAGCGGGTTGTTCTCGCGCGTGGTTGATTACGACAAACGACAATATCCACGCGATCCGGTTTTATCAGCGATTCGGATTTACGCTTCGGGCGGTACATATTGGTTCGATGGATGTCGCGCGAAAACTTAAACCGCAAATCCCTCTCACCGGAAACGACGGTATTCCGATAGCGCACGAATTTGAATTTGAAAAAATTATTATTAATTTATAAATGGAGAGAGAAAAAATAAGTGAAATTCAACATGGCATAGCTTGGAACGACAGCTATGAGTTAGGAAATGAACAGGTCGATGCGTGCGCAGCACAAAAAATTATTTGAACTGGTGAGCAACCTTATATGTGCGTGTATTCACGGATACGATACGGAAAAATTGCATGAAACGCTGAACTTTTTAGTTAATTATACGGTACAGCATTTTACGGATGAAGAGGCGTTACAAATTGAGTTTAAATATCCCGAATATGATAAACATAAGAAGCTGCATGAAGATTTTAAAGTTACGGTCGGCGGGCTTGTAAAGGTTTTTAAAGATAACGGATCGTCCGTTGAGTTGAGCAACAACGTAAATAAAATCGTAGTGAGGTGGCTGGTCAACCATATTTATTACATATGAAGATAAAAAGATAGGAATTTTCATACGTGATAGCCAACATGAATGATTGTCAATTTATTAACGAAGTTAGCGGGAGAAAAAGAACACAATTCGACATATCATTAACAAAAATGAGAAATAATTAAAAATTTAACGATATTAATAATTATAAAAGAACGGGAAATTAATTTTTCGTTCTTTCAAATTTTCAGCAAACATTTGGAAAACCGTCATAAATTCATCACAATGAACGTCTATAATAAAATCATCAAAATTTAAGGAGCAAAATCTAACATGTATATTTTAAAAAACGCATTGCAAAACCTTGTACGCAACAGCGGACGTAATTTGATGATGGGTATTATCGTATTCGTAATTATAATATCTGTTGTGACTGCGCTTATGATTAATAACACCGCGGGCAGTGTTATAAACGACTACAAAACCCGCTTCTCCTCGGAAGTGACTTTTTCGCCGAATATGCAAAGGATGCAGGAAGAAGCCAGACGAAACAGTACAGGCGGGACGATACGGATGACTCCTCCGCCGGCTATGAAACCGGAAGAATTGCTCGCGTTCGGGCAATCGGAATACTTACAAAAAGCAATTTATACGGCTGAAACTAAAGGAAACAGTGATAAATTGAAAGCCATTGACGCAGATAAAGGCGGCGGAGGAGGTATTATGTTTTTCAGAGGAAATGCCTCCGGCAATACGGAAGCTGAATCATTGGGACAGCAATATTTCCACAGGGTATTGACAAATTACTACGAAGACTTTGAGAACGGTTTGCGCGCGCTTGAAGAGGGAAGGTTTCCCGAAAATATAAACGAATGCATTATATCCGCAGAACTTTTGGAAAACAGCGGATTGAAAGTCGGCGATACGGTAACGGTTACTTCCGTGCTTCAAGAGCTCGGCGGCGAATCGGGGGATATGAATTATACCGATATAAGCTGGGAACTGATGATAGTGGGCGTATACGCGGACATCACGGATGAATACAACAACGATTTTATGCAGAACGCTTACACCAACCGCCGCAATGAAATCCTGACTACGTTTGAAACGATAGCGGATAAAATGGTTGAAGGTTTTTTCGGTATCGATATAACAGCAAAATATTACTTAAAGAATCCGGATATGTTAGACGCTTTCACCGCTGAAGTGCGAGCAAAAGGTTTGAGCGATTTATATGATGTATTTACCGACGCCGGCAGTTATGAAAGGATTGTTGCGCCTGTTGAAGGATTGAAAAGGATTTCGATAACGTTCGTTATAATCGTTTTAGTGTTCGGTTCGATTATTTTAGCGCTTCTCGCTTCGATCGCGATCCGCGAGCGCAAGTATGAAATAGGCGTTTTACGGGCGATGGGTATGAAAAAGATGAAAGTTGTTCTGGGGCTTTGGAGCGAAACATTGGTTATCACCGCGGTATGTTTGATTTTCGGGCTTGGCGTAGGAATGATGGTTGCGCAACCCGTCACGAACGTTATGCTGAAACAGCAGATCGACGCGGCGGAAAGCGCTCAAAACAACAACAGTTTCTCACCTCAGGGTATGATGACGGTCACCTCGGTCGGAATGGGAAGAGTAGGAGGCGGAATGCCCGGAAGGTCTGACGCAGAACCGCTTAAAGAATTAAAAATTTCGCTTGATTTTATAACAATCATAGAAATTATTGCTGTTGCGTTGTTTTTATCGTCGCTCGCAGGTATCATCGCGACGCAGAAAATAATTAAATATGAACCGATAAAAATTCTTATGGAGAGGAATTAATTATGATGGAGAACGTATTAACACTCAAAAATGTGTCGTATAAGTATGAAGGCTCTAAGAAGATGGTGTTAAAGAACATAGACGCGGCGTTTGAAGCTGGGAAGGTCTATACTATCGTCGGGAAATCCGGATCGGGCAAATCGACATTGCTTTCGCTGATTTCGGGATTGGATGTAGTTACGGAAGGTGAGATATTGTGCGGCGAAATTGATTTGAAAAAGGTCAATCGCGACAACTACCGCGCCCGAAGTATTGGAGTTATTTTCCAGAGTTTTAATCTGCTTACGAATGCGACCGCTGTTCAGAATATCGTGCTGTCGATGAATATCAGCGAAAGCCCGGAGAAAGATAAGAAAGCGTATGCGTATAACCTGTTGGAGCGGATGGGGATTGATCAGGAGACCGCCGACCGCAAGATTTTAAAACTTTCGGGCGGTGAACAGCAGCGCGTCGGGATTGCCCGCGCGCTGGCGCATAACCCGCAGATACTCATCGCCGACGAACCTACAGGGAATCTGGACGTTGAAACGGAGAAGGATATACTGGCGATATTTACGGCGCTGGCGCACGAGGAAAACCGCTGCGTGATTATCGTTACCCATTCACGTAGGGTAACGTCGATCGCGGACGTTATATATGGAATCCAGGATGGGAAAATCAGTGTGGTGAAATAGAAATTCCCCGCAGATTGCGGCTAAGTCTGCGGGAAATGGGGGTTTATTTATTCGTCCGTTTATTCACCGCTCTCAAAACAAGCATCATAACGATCCCGGCGGTCGCGCAGCATGATGCGATCACAAATGCCGGAAACATGAGGTTAATATCTTCCGCGGCGATATTTTTAAAATACCCCGCGATTTGTGACGAAATTATTGCCCCTGCGCCAAAACCTAAAAGTACGAAACCATAGTTCATAGCCATGTTTTTCGGTCCGAAAAGATCAGCGGTTAGCGATGGGAAAGTGCCTATGATACCGCCGTAGAAGAATCCGATCAATGCAATCAGGATATAGATCAGATAACTGTTTGCCATATTTACAAAAAGAGAAAGAATCGCGGAACCGGAAAGCAGTATAAGAATTGTATTTATCCGCCCCAGCTTATCTGAAATTATACCCCAAATCAGCCGCCCCATTGAATTTGTCATCGAAATCGCCAGAACGCCTATTGTAGCGGTCGCTTGAAGCCCTTTCGCTACCGCGATAGGCTTTGCGAAACCTATCATCATGAGACCGCCCATGCAGGCGAGCAGGTAAGTTACGGCAGTCAAATAAAATTTCGGTGTTTTAAGCATTTCCGCCGTTGTATAACTTTTCGCTGCCGTTGTATTTGAAGCGGCGGCGACCGTCATATATCCCTCAGGCGGATTTTTCATAAAGAAACTTCCTCCGGTGCATACAACTAAAAACACCGCGCTCAAAACCATAAACGTTTTTGATTCCCCGACTCCCGTGCCGCCGAAATATGAAATCAAACTTTCTATAATAGGCGTAAAGATAACGCCGCCGAAACCTATCGCGGATACTATCGTTCCCGTCACAAGCCCTTTTTTATGCGGATACCATTTCTGGGCGCAGGCGATGGTCGTGGAATATGTAAATCCCATGCCGATTCCTCCCATAACGCCGTAAGATACCCATAAAAACCATGAATAATTTGAGTTTGCGAACGACGCGAGGAAGAATCCTAAGGCAAGTATGATTCCGCCGATGAATACTACGCGGCGTGTAGTATATTTAGCCGCCAGTTTTCCGCCTACCGCACTGCCGATAGCCAGCATAGCAAGCAACAATGAAAATGTAAGTCCCGCGGCGGCATTGTCGCCGTTAAAGACGCTGTTTGCGATACCTGTCTGGAACACGCTCCAGATGTATGCGATACCTATAGTAAGCTGGATTGCGATTGCCGAGAATACAACGAATAGTCCTTGTTTTTTGTTCATAATGTTTTGCTCTCCTTTTATATTATATATTGTTTGTTTTATACTAAAAAGAGGCTCCGTCAGCGTTTTGCTGATGAAGCCTCTCAAAAGCTTTGAGAATAAACCGCAACTTCATTCCGTCAGCGCAACGCCAATCGCACTACCAATAAAGGTAATGCCGACTATAATAATTATGACGTTGCCCTGAATATTAAAGCTGTTCATATTTTTTGCTCCTTAAATTAAAAATTCCCCTGCGGCGTTTGCCGCAAGGGGAGGTGAATTTACAATTCCCTTATTATTCGGCGCAACGCAAAACGGCATTATCTTTAATAATGCTAAACACTACAATTATGCTGTTATTTTTTATATTAACCAACATCATTTTACGTCTCCTGAATTATATTAGAAATTATAATAACACAAATTTCGAGCTTTGTCAATAGCTTTATAAAATTTATTTCTTTTTTTCATCCAGACATTGTGCGCAGTAATATAATCCGTCGATTTCAACCCCTTTTGATATTCCCGTTATCGGGTAATCTTTGTTAATATCTGAAATCCATGAATTGCAGAACGAACACTTCATACAGTTGTGGTATCTGGAATCCAAAAGTAATACACGTAATTCATTCCATTTCGCAGTATGGGTTTCGTCGATTTTTAGGTTATCGAAGTTTAAATGCTCACGTATATACGACGGATCGTAATTGTCTTCGACTTCAAGACAATAACTTTTTACTATAAGATAAGTTTTCAAAATTATTTCACCTCAAATATTGACATTTTAAATAAAGTGTGATATGATACTAACAGTAAAGTACGGAAGGAGTTGTATTTTAATGACTTATAATTTGGTGGTTAGGAATTAAATAACAAGCAGGTAACCTTTTGTTCGTCCGTGGTTGGCAAACGCAGGGGTTGCTTACCGCGGGATTTTTATGCCCATTTTTAGAATTTTTATACAAGGAGATTTAATAATTGACAAAAATTAATCTAATTGATTACGGTTTTAGACCTATTGAAGCAAATGATATGCCCGCCCGTGTCATCGCGACGCATCGAGAACGCTACGATTTGGTCTGCGAGTATGGTGAGATTTCCGCATATCTCAAAACAAGTATTTATTACGTTGAATACCCAACCGAGGAATTTCCGACGACGGGCGATTTCGTGCTCATTCAATACAACCCTATCGGCGAAAGTATTATAATCAAAACGCTCGAAAGAAAATCCGAATTCATTCGCAGCGACGGCTGGAGTATAACAGGGAAGCAGGTCATCGCCGCGAACTTCGATTACGTGTTCATAATGGCGTCGCTGAACAACGATTTTAACCTCAAACGAATCGAACGTTATCTAACAATGGCTTGGCAAAGCAGAGCCGTGCCTGTGATAATTTTAACGAAATCAGATTTAGTCGAGGACGCATCAGAGAAGTTGCGAGCGGTCGAAAGATTCGCTTCTGGCGTTGGCGTTTACGCGGTGAGTGCTGTCACCGGAGCCGGAATTGATATGCTTGGCGAATATTTAAAGCCGGGCAAGACTATCGTCTTTCTTGGTTCGAGCGGCGTCGGCAAATCAAGTTTGCTCAATGCGCTCGCGGGAGAGGAAATCATGGAAGTAAATGTAACGAGAAATGTCGATGCAAGCAAAGGTCGTCACACGACCACTTACCGGCAGCTCATCATGCTTGAAAGCGGCGTGATGATAATCGACACGCCCGGTATGCGTGAATTGGGCATGTTCGATGCAAGCGACGGATTGAGCGACGTATTTGCGGATATTGAAAACTATCTGGGCAAATGCAAGTTCAGCGATTGCAAGCATGCTTCCGAACCGGGCTGCGCCATCAAAAACGCTATACAATCCGGCGAATTGAGCGCGGCGCGCTGGCAGAGATACAGCGAATTGAACAAAGAAAATAGTTTTTCTTTGAAAGCGAAACAAGCAAGAAATAAAGCTATATCAAAATTCAGCAAACAACTTAAAAAAAGTAGAAAAGATTATTAACCAAACGTATTCTCGCGGAACTATATTTATGAATACTTTTAAA
>WREN01000068.1 GCA_009779295.1 Oscillospiraceae bacterium
CATGAAAATAATTTTGGACGCCATGAGCGGTGACAACGCCCCTCTTGAAATAATCAAAGGCGCAATCATGGCGATTAACGAACTCAACACGGATTTGGTTATCACCGGAAGCCGTGAGATCATCGAATCCGTCGCCGCCGAGAACAACCTCGACCTGACCAGCGAACGCCTCGAAATTGTACATACGACAGAGATTATCACGATGGACGACGCGATGCTGAGCGTCAAACGCAAGAAGGATTCGTCGATGTCGGTGGGATTGCAGATGCTGTCGGACGGGCTCGGCGACGCATTTGTCAGCGCGGGCAATACGGGCGCGTTATACGCGGGCGCGTCGCTGATCGTACTGCGTATCAAGGGGTTCAGGAAAGCCGCGATCGCGCAGATCCTGCCGTTCGAAAAGCCCTGCTTACTGATTGACGCGGGCGCGAATATAAACGTAACCGAGGAAAATCTTGAGCAGTTCGCGATAATGGGCTCTATATACATGCAAAAAATATTTAACGTTGAGAATCCAGAAGTCGGGCTGCTCAACAACGGCACGGAAAGATCCAAAGGCACGCAGGTATTACAGGACACTTACGTGCGATTGTCGGAAATGCCGGAAATCAACTTCGTCGGCAACGTCGAGAGCAAACAACTTCCGTTCGGCGTTTGCGACGTGATCGTCACAGACGGCTTCACGGGCAACGTCGTGTTGAAACTGGTTGAAGGTTTGGGAGCGTTCTTCATGACGAAGCTGAAAGATATTTTCTACAAAAACCCAATAACGAAAGTTTCCGCCGCGATGATAAAGAAAGATTTAAACAAATTCAAGCAGGATTTCGATCCTTCGGAACATGGCGGAGCGCCGTTCCTCGGTATATCCAAACCCGTCATCAAAGCGCACGGAAGTTCCGACGCGCTGGCAATCAAGAACGCCGTCAAACAGGCTATCGGCTTCATCAACACCGAACTTATTTACGAAATCGCGAAACACACAATAGAAAAAGCAAAGGATTCAGAAGAAGAATGAACACAAATTTAGAAACAAAACTCGACTACAAATTCAAAAACGCGAAACTGCTCTCAAAAGCGCTTACCCATTCGTCATACGCAAACGAAATCAAACACAAATCACCTGAAATTGAATGTAATGAACGCATGGAATTCCTCGGCGACTCGATCCTATCGATGGTCGTAACCGATTATCTCTACCGTAATCACCCGAACATGCCGGAAGGCGATCTGTCGCGCATACGCGCCGCTATAGTTTGCGAAAAAACATTGGTAACATTCGCCAAGAGACTCGAACTCGGCAAATATTTATATCTAAGCAACGGCGAAAACGCGTCCGACGGCCGCGAACGCCCGTCTATCCTCGCCGACGCCTTTGAGGCTGTGCTTGCGGCGATGTATCTTGACGGCGGACTCGATAACGTCAAAAAATTTTTGGTTCCGCAAATAACGGATGAAATAGGCAATATATTTGAAAAAGGTAACGCGCGCGATTATAAAACAATTTTGCAGCAAATCGTGCAGCAGGAACAAGGCGAAATCCTTGAATACGTCATCGTCGCGGAATCCGGACCGGCGCACAGGAAATTTTTTGAGGTTGAAGCGAAGCTCAACAGCAATGTCATCGGACGCGGGCAAGGTTATTCCAAGCGCGAAGCCGAACAATTCGCCGCCAAAGAAGCGTTGATTCTCTTCGGCGAAAAATGAAAACTAAACACATCAACATCCCGATATTCATTCCGCACATGGGCTGCCCGCACGAATGTATTTTCTGCAACCAACGCACCATCTCAGGAAAAAATGATTTCAATATCGAAAACGTTGAGAACGAGATTCAGACTGCGCTTTCAACTATCGATTTCGCGGCAACGGAAGTTGAAATTGCTTTTTTCGGAGGTAGTTTTACGGGAATCGACCGCGGGTTGATGATTAATCTGCTCGAAATTGCAAACAAATACGTTCAAGTAATCAGATTGTCCACACGCCCGGATTATATCGACGCGGAAATCCTGTCGATTTTAAAACGGTATAACGTCAAGACAATCGAACTCGGCATACAATGTTTAAACGATGATGTTTTGAACGTATGCAAGCGCGGACATACTGCAGAACAGGCAATCGATGCGTGTAATCAAATCAAAAACGCGCAGTTTGATTTAATCGGGCAAATGATGGTAGGGCTTCCCTCCTCGACGCTTGCCGACGAGGTTTACACGGCGGAAACATTATGTGAATTCGTGGACGGCACGAGAATCTATCCGACTACAGTTTTGGAAAATACCGAACTCGCCGCGACGAATTACGTTCCGCCCGATACCGACGAGATGATTAAGCGCGCCTGTGACGTTTTTGCGGTTTTCGTTAAGAATAATATTCCGGTTATCAGAATCGGTTTAGCGACGAACGGAATACCGGCTTTCGGCGAACTTGTCGAAAACGAATACTATTACAGACTGTTGAAAAAATATCATTCTGTCGAAAATTTGATAATTGAGTGCCCGAAAGGGCACACTTCAAAGGTCATCGGGCAAAATAAGCGCAATAAATATAGATTAAATGTAAAAAACATAAAAATTGTTGAAAAAAATGAAATTTTAGGTTATAATATAAATATAAATATTATGGAAGGGGAAGAATTTATTTGCGTTTAAAATCATTAGAAATACAAGGCTTTAAATCTTTTCCCGAAAAGACGCTTTTGACGTTCAACAAAGGTATAACAGTCATCATCGGGCCTAACGGAAGCGGTAAATCAAATATCTCCGACGCGGTCAAATGGGTTCTGGGCGAACTATCCTCAAAATCGATACGCGGTACTAAGATGGAGGATGTTATTTTCGGCGGCACGGATAAAGTGAAGCAGATGAACTTCGCGGAAGTTTCGCTGACGATCGACAATACGGAAGACAGGATCAACTCCGATTATGACGAAATCACCGTGACGCGGCGCTACTACCGAACCGGCGAGAGCGATTATATGATCAATCGCAAGTATGTCCGATTGAAAGATATAAACGAATTGTTTCTCAATACCGGAATCGGTCATTCGAGCTATTCTATAATCGGACAAGGAAAGGTCGCGGAAATCTTATCGCAGAAAAGCGACGATCGCCGAGTAATTTTTGAGGAAGCCGCGGGAATATCGAAATACCGCTACCAAAAAAATGAAGCCGAGCATAAACTCGCTTCTACGGAAGATAATATTTTAAGGATAACGGACATTCTCGGTGAAATCGGAGAACGCACCGAATCGTTGCGGGTTGAAGCCGCACGTGCGCATAAATATTTGGAAGCGTACGAAGCGAAGAAACGCGCGGACGTTTCGCTGTTCGTTTACGATATGGAGTCGTTCCGCTCGCAATATAAACTCTTCGACGACAAGTATAAAATCTCCGAACACGAACTTGAAATAACCGAGGACAGTATCAATTCGATTGAAAAGCAGATTGAAACGTTATATACGAAAAGCAATGATAACAAATTAAAAATAGAGCAAATCGATCGCAAACTTAAAGAAAACAATAGTAAAATCAATGAGTTTAACGGCAAAATCCAGCTTTTTGAACGCGATATTGAACACATCGATAAAGAAATCGATAACAATTATAACGAATTAGTAATTAAAAACGAAATGCTTTTAAAAGAGCAGGAGCGCGCGAAAATTACGCTTGAAAAATATAACGATATCGAAAAAATTTGCGCTGATATCGAAAAAGATTACAACGGTTCTGTTAAGGAATGCGAGAATATCGAATTTGAACTGGCAGACGTTAATACTGATTTGAATTTAAACACAGAAAAAATTACAAAAAACAAGAATTTATTGAACTTCCATAATATTGAATTAGCCGCTCTTGACGCCACAAACGCGAGTAGTGATAACCGGTCTGAGGAATTGCAAATTGAATTGGAAAGCTGTATTAAATACAACGAAAATTTAAGTAAGCAAATAAACGATATTAACAAATCAGTTTCCGATTATGATAAACAAATCCTTGACTGCAAAAATCAAATCTCGGAGCATAACGATATTATCAATTCATTCAACGTTGAAAAGAGCAACATCGAGCAAAAGATCAGTTCCGTGAACATGGATATCCTGTCTCTCAAACAGCGCACGGATACTCTGACCCGCATGGAAGAGTTGTTTGAGGGCTATTCAAACAGCATAAAATTCGTTATGAATAACGTTCACAGGAATAATTACGGGCCTGTTTCGCGGCTTATCGACGTAAAACCGATGTATACCATAGCTATAGAAACGGCTTTGGGAAACAATATACAGAATATCGTCACGCACGATGAGAACACAGCTAAAAGCGCGATAAAACTATTAAAAGAAAAAAATGCCGGGCGGGTAACTTTTTATCCGCTGACGAATATAATCCCTACGCCGTTGAATTATAATTTTTCAGAGTTTGACGATTATGAAGGTTATATAGGACTTGCGAGCGAACTGGTCGCTTATAACGAAAAGTTCAAGAATGTCATAAATTATTTATTGGGGCGTACAATCGTCTTTGACAATATCGATAACGCGCTGATAATGGCGAAAGATTATGATTACAGTATCAGAATAGTCACGCTTGACGGGCAGTTGGTAAATGTCGGCGGGTCAATCACGGGCGGATCGGTTAAAGGCGACAGCGGTATATTGACACGCAACACCGAAATCGAAGCGTTCGCTAAAGAAATAGAAACACATAATATTTCGCTGAAGGCTTTGACGGATAATTTAAACGGTATCGAATTCAAAATCAACAAACAGAAAGATGAATCCATAATAATTCAAAATGAACTTACACTCATAGCCGAAGCGCATCAGCATGAGAAAACCAAATCGCAGATTTTACAGAGCCAGCTCAACAGTAATAACCAGCGGATTGAAACTATCAATAACAACATTAACGATATTGTCCGGATTAAATCGGAATATGTAATAAAACGAGAAAATTTAGTTCAAAAAACAGATGAAGTTAAGAAAAATATACGTCTCGATGAAGAAAAAATTTTATCTTCCACCGCCGTTCACACAGAATTGACAGAAAAATTTCTGAAACATACATCGAAGAAAAATGACTTGTGGATAAAATTGTCGCTGCAAAAAAAGGATATCGAATCGGCTTTGAATACGCTTACCATCAATAACGAGACGATAAAATCTATAGAGAATCAAATCTCGAAAATCGATCAGCTTACATATTCCCATAACGAAAATATTATAAAATTAACTAACCAAATCGAGGAGACTAAACGTTTAGCGTCCGGTTTGACGACCGATTGTAAGAATTTGGAAGAAAGTTATGCGGAATGTCATGACAAAATTTTCGCGTATGAGAAACAAACGGAAGAATTGCGCAAACGCAGTCAAGAGTTAGCGCGCAAAAAAGAATTGCTGTTCCGCGAAAACACAAAACTCGAATCCAAACGCCGCGAGATATTGTCCGAACAGGATAAACTCGTCGCGAAGTTGTGGGAAGATTACGAATTGACGTACTCGACGGCAATAGAATTGGATTATCCGTCGGTTGATGAGAAGAACCGCTCGAAAGTTGTCGCGGCACAGAATGAAAACCGCACGAAACTGCGGGAAATCGGTCCGGTGAACGTCAATTCGATCAATGAGTATAAAGAAGTCAAAGAGCGTTTCGACTTTTTGACCGCGCAGCTCGACGATTTGAATAAATCGAAAATCACGCTCAACAATATTATCAGCAAGCTCGAAAGCGAAATGCGAATCAAATTCACTGCCGTTATGAACGAAATCAATCATCAGTTTTACAATGTTTTCCGCGAATTGTTCGGCGGCGGAAGCGCGGAATTAGTCCTGACCACGCCCGACAACGTGTTAGAAAGCGGCATTGAGATCAACGTCGCGCCGCCGGGAAAAATTATTAAGAACCTTTCCCTGCTCTCAGGCGGCGAGCAATCCTTCGTGGCGATCGCGTTGCTGTTCGCGATACTGAAAGTCAATCCATCACCGTTCTGCCTGTTCGACGAGATTGAAGCCGCGCTCGATGAGACAAATATCTTGAAGTTTACGCAGTATTGCTGTAAGTACGCGGAGAATACGCAGTTCGTAATCATCACGCACCGCCGCAGTACGATGGAAATCGCCGACGTGCTGTACGGGATCACGATGTACGAGAAGGGGATTTCGAAGGTGTTGTCGGTTAATGTTGGGGATTTGGTTGAGGTGTAGAAATGGAATTAGAAAGAATGGGCGACTATTTTAATATACGTGCAAAAAAATATGATAATGATATAGTTGGCAATAATCTCGATGAATTTTATGAAGAAATCGCAAATCTTGTTGAAGTTGATACCTTAATTCCAAAAATTTTAGATTTAGGGTGCGGTACGGGACTTGAATTAGAAAGATTATTTATAAAATATCCTGATATGATTGTAACAGGAATTGATTTGTCGAGTGAAATGTTGGAAGAACTCAAAAATAAATATAAGAATAAAAACATTAATGTGATTTACGGTTCTTATTTCGATGTAGATTTCGGCGGCGATTTTGACATTGTGCTTTCTACTTATTCATTACATCATTTTAACGAAACCGAAAAACTTTTGATTTATAAAAAGGTTTTTGATACTTTGAAATCGGGTGGTCTGTACATTGAAGGCGATAAAAATGCAAAAAATGACGAACAACAATTATTTTTTCTTGAAGAACTTAAACGTATAAAGAAAGAGCAAAATTTATCAGATGATAGTTTTTATCATTACGATACGCCCATGACTGCCGAAAATCAAATTAAATTATTGCAATCTGTGGGATTTGTGGATGTTAAAATTGTAAAAAAGAGTGAAAGTTCTACTATGGTAGAAACAATTATAATAGCAACAAAGATTGAAGTCTAATACATGCCGTGTTTGTTCCCAATGCGCGTTGCATATAAACTACTTAATAATATCAATGTATTTTCACAAATGCATTTCAATAAAATCGGTTTGAAAATAAATGCTTTATCGGGAGAATTAGTAAAATGAAAAAAGAATATAGTACAATTCCGCCATCAATGGCAAAAATGGAAACTTATGGCTTTTCATGGATGGACTTTGTTACTGCGATTCCGTCACCATTGTTTGTTGTGACTTCGTATAAATCAAACGGCAAGCCGAACGCCTGCTTGCAATCATGGGCTTGTTTCAATGGCGGACCGAAAGGTTTTTACGCAATTTTATCAAGCGTCAATAAATCGGGACATCTATATCAAACAGTCAAAGAAAAAGGCGAAGTTGTATTAAACTTTCCCTCCGCTGATATTTATGAACTTTGCACGGATACTATCACCAATAACGGTTTTGACGATGATGAAATCACATTATCGGGGCTTACTGTTGAAAAAGCCTCCACCGTAAACGCGCCGCGCATTAAAGAATGTTTTCTTTGTCTTGAATCCCGATTTTTGTGGGAACGCGAAATTGTAGAAGGAAACAATGGGGTTTTGATGTGCTTCGAAGTGATTAATATTTGCATTGATGAAGCTCATTTAAATGAGCGTTACGGGGAGAACGGTTATCTTTACAACGTACATTACCCCGTAAATCCTGAAAATTATAATGGCAAATCGCATGATTATATCGCTATACTGCAAAAATTCCGCGATATGGGAGAGTATTAAATGTCGTTTTTTCAAAAATTAAAAGAAGGTCTTACCAAAACAAAAGAAAGTTTCTTCGGCAAAGTCGATAATTTATTCAAGCAGTTCGTCAAAATAGACGAAGATTTGCTTGAAGAATTGGAGGAATTGCTGATAATGGCGGACGTCGGCGTCGCTTCGACTATGGAAATCATCGACAAGTTGCGCGAAAAAATCCGTAACGAACGATTAAGCGAAAGCGAACAGGCATACGAAGCGCTCAAACAGATATTGATTGAAATGATTGGCGAAGGCGAACCGATAAACACCGGCGATGAATTAACAGTTATTCTCGTCATCGGCGTGAACGGCGTTGGGAAAACAACCTCGATCGCGAAAATCGCTACGATTCTGAAACGCGACGGCAAGAAAGTCATCCTCGCTGCGGGCGACACTTTCCGCGCCGCGGCTATAGACCAGCTCGGCATTTGGGCTGACCGCGTCGGCGTTGATTTAATCAAGCACACGGAGGGCTCCGATCCCGCTGCGGTTGTGTTCGACGCAGTGAATGCCGCGCGCAGTCGTCATGCCGATGTGCTTATCGTTGACACCGCAGGCAGGCTTCACAACAAGAAGAATCTGATGGACGAGCTTGCGAAAATCAACCGCGTTATCGGGCGCGAACTGCCCGACGCTTGGCGTGAAACGCTGCTTGTCCTCGACGCGACAACGGGGCAGAACGCAGTCATTCAGGCTAAGGAATTTAAAAACGCCGCTAATATAACAGGATTGATCCTCACCAAACTCGACGGAACCGCTAAAGGCGGTATCGTGTTTTCAATCAAAAAGGAACTCGGCATCCCTGTGAAATTTATCGGAGTCGGCGAAAAAGCCGACGATATGGAAGTATTCAACGCCGCGGATTTCGTAAACGCTTTATTTGAAAAGGATTAAACGCCATGGATATTGTATTAGCTTCACGCAACATAAAAAAAATCGGCGAAATGGAAACATTATTACGCGAACACATGTCATATATCAAAGTATTGTCGCTTGACGATATAAATTACCAAGACGAAATAGAGGAAACCGGAGCTACATTCGAGGAAAACGCTTTGATCAAGGCTTCACTACCCGCGAAATTGGGTTACATAGGCATTGCCGACGATTCCGGTCTTGAAGTGGATATACTTAATGGACGACCGGGAATAAATTCTTCGCGTTACTCGGGTGAAAACGCTTCGGATAACGACAACAATGACAAACTGCTTTTGGAACTGTTAAATATTCCGGTCGAAAGGCGGACTTCGCGGTTTGTTTGCGCGATTGCGTGCGTTTTTCCATACTTAAAAAACGCATACTTCACCGTGCGCGGTACATGCGAGGGTTATATAATCGATAATCCGCGTGGCAGTAACGGATTCGGTTACGATCCATTGTTTTTGTGTAAAGAATACGATCAAACTTTCGCCGAACTCACCGACGAGCAAAAAAATTTAATCAGTCACCGCGGCAACGCAGTACAACTATTTATACAAGAATTTTCAAAACATATAGAGGTATTAAAATAAATGAAAATTAATAGTAAACAACGGGCGTATCTCAGAGGGCTTGCCAACTCCTACGATACCATATTTCAAATCGGCAAGGGCGGTATCAACGAAAATATGACCGCGCAGATTTCCGACGCACTTGAGGCGAGGGAATTAATAAAATTACGGATTTTAAAGAACTGCGAGATGACTACAGACGAAGCCGCTGAAGCTATAGCGGAAGCCGTAGGCGCGGAAATCGTGCAGGTTATCGGCACGCGGTTTATTTTATACAGGGAATCAGTAAAACACAAAAAAATCGAGTTGATATAAATGGTAATCGGCATATTCGGAGGCACGTTCGCACCCGTGCATTACGGGCATATAACCGCAGCTTACGCGTTTTTGGATAAATGCG
>WREN01000069.1 GCA_009779295.1 Oscillospiraceae bacterium
CGATGACGCTTTTGAAATCGATCGAAGCGGGCGCGGAAATCGTCGATACGGCTATCTCTCCGCTCGCTATGGGAACGAGCCAACCGCCTACAGAACCGTTCGTCGCCTCGCTTGAGGGAACCGAATACGATACCGGCTTGGATTTAAATAAATTAGATGAAATCGCGAGATATTTCACGCCTTTGAGAACAAAATACCTCGCAAACGGATTGCTTGACCCGCAGGTGCTTAAAGTTGACGTCAACGCGCTGCTGTATCAAGTGCCCGGCGGTATGCTGTCGAACTTGGTTTCGCAGCTCAAACAGGCGGGCAAGTCGGATCAATTGCAGGAAGTTCTCGACGAAGTTCCGCGCGTCCGCGAAGATTCGGGATTTCCTCCGCTTGTAACGCCGACTTCGCAAATCGTCGGCACGCAGGCTGTGTTTAATGTCATCAACGGCGAACGATATAAAACGGTTACGAAAGAATTCAGAGGGCTTGTGCGCGGCGAATACGGTATAACGCCGAGTCCGATCAAGCCAGAGTTTATCAAAAAGATTATCGGCGACGAAAATCCTATCACGTACCGTCCGGCGGACGATTTGAAACCGGAGCTTGATACCCTGCGCGAAAAAGTGAAACCCTATTCGATTCAGGACGAGGATGTGCTGTCGTATGCTTTGTTCGATCAGGTCGCAACGAAATTCTTTGAGTGGCGCGCCGACCAGATTAATAATATCGACGGGGAGAATTCGGATAAAGTCTTGAAAGTGCATACGGTGTAAATTAAAAAATTTATATTTTGTTCACTTTGTAGTCATTGACCCGACCATTACTCTATTCTTTATACTTTAATATAAAGAAAAAGAAACGAGGATTTACAATGGAACTGCAACCAATAGGTCAAGTATCAAAACAATATGAGATTTCAATCCATACATTACGTTATTACGAGCAAATCGGACTTATCCAAAGCACGCGAAACGACGATAACGCATACAGGTTTTATGATGAAGCGGCTGTAAAACAGCTTCATTCTATCGTTCTCCTGCGTAAATTGAGAATTTCTTTGAAACAAATAAAAGAAATCCTTGATAATCAAAACACTGCGGCGACTGTCGAAATTTTGGAGCGGAATATAAGCGAGCTTGATGATGAAATAACGTCATTATCTACCATCAAATCCATATTGACGCGATTCGCGGAAGAATTGCGGATAAAAACTGACATGGTTTTGCAATTTGATTTATTGAACGATACGGCTGTGCTTTCCATTGCCGACTCGACTTCTTTTTCCAAAAATTATATTAAGGAGAAGATATCAATGGAAAATTTAAACAAAGCAAACGAAACTCTAAACAAGCTAAAGGACAGCGACGTTCGGATAATTTACGTGCCGCCAATGACAGTAGCCGCCGCTCAAGATTCAATGGATGCTCCCTCTGTGTATATGGTAGAAAAATTTGTAAGAGAAACCAGGCTATTAAAAATCAAACCTGATGCCAGAGGGATGATGAAGGCTGATAACTTTTCCAATGAAGATCCAAAATCCGAGCATCGTGTAACAGCAAAAGAATCCGAGTTCTGGGTATCCGTTCCGGATGATATGGAAGTAAAAGCGCCTTTAATAAAAAAGACTTTTGAGGGGGGCTTATACGCCGCATTTTTATTAAAAAACTCTTTTGAGGACTTACGTTTTCTTGCCGAATGGATTAATGCAAGCGAAAAATACGAATTAGCTGATGGACCATGGTTTTGGGAAATATTAAATTATTACAACTGGATGCCAAACTACGAAGAAGATGCTAAGAGGGAGGATGTACAGTCTGATTTGCTGTTACCTATTAAAAAAATAGCAGGGTAATGAAGTGTCGTGTTCATTAAAAATAAGCATTTTCTGTAATTGTACATCGTTCAACGCCTTCAACTAAAAGAATCCCAATTGGGATTCTTTTTTTATTGCCACCAATCAAACGTCGGCTTCTTCGTGTCAGCATTAACAGGAACGCCCATTCCTTCGCTCTTCCTGATATTGAAGCGTATCAATTCCTGTTTGAACGCTTCATTTTCGTTTATAATCCATTCCTTATCCTCATCAGAACCGAAGTATTTGCTGTCGAAGAGGATGTTAAGTTTCGCGTAAGTATATTGAAGTTTCGACTGTTGTATATGCGCTAAGATTTTATCGTTATCCGCCATTTCCTCGGCTTTCGCGAACCATCCGTCTATCATTTCAATGTTATTAAAAATATCGGCCGCGCTGATTATATCATACGGATGAGAATAGATATAGAAGTGATTTTTCTTTGCGCTGGCTTCCGTATTGAAATCAATAAACTTCCTGATATATTCCCAGCCTTTGCCGTAATATCCTTGCAGGAATTCATCCATATGATGGTAATATTCTTCATCTGACATATACGGATCCCACAAAAGTTTCGCAAGCAGATAAGCGCGCAGTTCGCCGAATTCACCGCTTGGGCCTTGATAATTCCCCTGCTCAAATATACCCTTGACGTTGCTGTCAACAAATAATCTCACATTAGAACGTAAAACGTCGAAGTTCGGGAAAGTAGCTATATAATGCGCGAAATTCGTTGTGTAATCCCAGATGTATATCCTGTTGCATATTTTACTCCAATCATCTATATCCTGTTTAAACGTCCGGTTGACTTCGCAATTAGGGTCGTCAAGCGTATGGTTGAAACAACATTCGATCGAACATAACTGTATGATTACATTATCTCTCGGAATGGTTATTAACGGCGGTTTTCTGGAATACTGATACGCGAACGTATGGAACGCTAATTCGGGATAGGTATCTTTAAAATGATCCGCGACGGCGTTCGCGTAACGGAATACCGTTCCGCCGGTAGTTCCCTCTTCCGCATTGACCGCTTTGCAGATTTCGCATTTGCAATAATTTACGTTGTCATTCTGCGAAATTGAAATTATTTTCGCGTCCGGATAATCATCCAAAATCAACTGCACCGCGTCTATAGTTTTTTGTATTATTTCCGGGTCACTCATACACGGTTGTTTGTCCTGCGGATAACCGAGCAGCGATTCCATCGTATGGCAGAACCTGCCCGTAAAATTGAAATTCCCGCCCAATTCGGCAATACCGTGAGCGTTCATTTTACGTTTCACCGCGATCGTAGGCTCAAAATACGCTGTCCAATAAGGGTCCCTAAATTCGAAAATAGGGACCTTTCTGTCGTTGATATTTTTAAGGATAATGTGCTCCGATTCCAATACGATTTCGGTATCCGTGGTTAAGAACCGCCAGCCTATATATACTTCTAAGAAGTCGTACACACCGTAAAGCGTGCCTCTGTCGCCGTCGCCGGAAATTATAATTTTATCGCCCGCGAACGTGATGACGTAGCCTTCGCTGCCGAGACCGTCACGGTCGATGTCTTCCCTGTTCGTTTTTCCGACTAAGATTTCTTTATCGCTTGCGGCAGTATTGTCGGTTACTATAGGAATTAATTTACCGGTCGCGATATTTATGTATTTTTGCAACTCTTCAGCAGCCTTTTTAACTACGCTGCTTTCGCGCTGACCGTATACGATTTTGTATTCTTTAATATCATTTCCGTTAATTGTAATCATTTTCACTGAATACTCCTGTACATATTTATAATAATAATTTTTTGGTATTATAAGCGAACCGTCTTCGCTTGTATTGTGCTCAAAAAAGTAATTGACTCCGTTCATTGTCCCGACTTCATTTCCGCCGACGATTACCAATCTTTCATCGACTACCATTATGATAAAGCCCTCTTCGCCTAAATCTTCACGATCTATGTCATAGAAAGTACCTTCCCGCAGCGTTTTGCCGATAATGATTTCTTTATCTTCTACGGGATTATCTTTCCAGTCCGTCGTTATTTTGAAACCCGAATTCATCAACGCTTCAGCGCTTTTCTTGAACTGTAACGCCGCTTTCGCGTAAGTATCGACGTAATCGCTTCTGACTATAGTGTACTCGCTTTCCCCTAATTCATTTATTATGGTAATATAATTATTCTCATCAGCCGCGTCAACGTTAGTTTCTGATTTGCATCCGGCGAAACAAATTATTACAATAATAAACATTAAAAACAATATTTTTTTATACAAAATTCTCACCCTTTGTTAATAGACATTTTAACCTTTTATATATTTTATTGCAAGAATCAATTGCGGCATATTCATTCGGAGTATGCGTTTCGGAAATATTCGGTCCTATTGCGATAACGTCAAGACCTTCGATTTTATTTTTTATAACTCCGCTTTCCAAACCCCCGTGGATTCCTCTGACTATTGGTTGAGTTTCGCACACCGAAATATACTCATTCAACAACTTTGAGTTCGGATCGAACTGCCACCCCGGATATCTGTTCGAATGTAATATTTCCATATTAAGCATATTGGAAAGCCGGTCGGCTTTTTCACACAGATAATCAAGTAACGCTTCGTTTGACGATCTGTTGAAAAAAATAAAATTTATATCTACGTCAGATTGTGTTATTATCCCCAAATTCCCGGACGTTTCAACTAAATCGGGGCTGTCTTTACAATAATTATACACGCCGTTGAAACATAACATGAGCAGCGAAATTATATTGCCTGTAGATTTGTATGTCATCATTTTTTCGGTTTTCGATTTATTGATGTAAATCTTAACGTTTTCCGAAAGTTCGTGTGACAATTCATTTTTGAATACTTCACCAATTTCATAAACATAATCCGGCTCAATCACGTTAATTTCCGCTGCACATTCTCTGGCGATAGCGTTGCTTTTTATGCCGCCGTTCAGTGAAACTAAATTAAACGGGGTATGGCTGTATAATTTATTTAAAAACCGTCCCATTAAAATATTTGCGTTACCGCGACCCCGATGAATATCAATGCCGGAATGTCCGCCCAACAAACCCGTAACCTGGATTTTTAACGTTTTATAAATTTTTGTACACGGAATTAAATCAAACGTATACCTGAACGCCGAGCGCACTCCTCCGCAGCAGCTTATTATTATTTCGTTATCATTTACGGCGTCTAAATTGATCATTCTTTTTGATTTTATAATACTGTAATCGAATTTTTCCGCACCGACCAAACCGATCTCTTCCTGTGCTGTAAACAAACATTCAATCATCGGCATATCGATATTTTCGTCCAACAAAGCAAGCATAAAAGCCATACCGATTCCGTTATCCGCGCCGAGCGATGTGCCGTCGGCTTTTATATATTTGCCGTCAATAATTAATTTAACCGGATCAATATTAAAATCATGAACTTTATCGGCGTTTTTTTCGCAAACCATATCCGTATGCGCCTGTAATAATATCGGCGGTTGAGTTTCATTGCCGGGTTTCATTATATAAACGTTATAATACTCATCCGAAAAACAATATAAGTTTCTTGCATCGGCAAAATTCATTAAATATTCCGCTATTGCTTTTTCATTGCAGGATTCGCGCGGAATCGCGCTGATTTCTTTGAAAAATTCAATATATTTCATTTTTTATTTTATATCTCGAAATTTAACGACAGTTATATGACTTTTTCGTCATATAACTGCCTTAAATCCTATTCTATATATTAATAGCTTCTTCTTTTGATCCTTACGCCAATTAATGTTGCCAATGCGATAATCATCACTAAAATGACAATATTATCGGAAGTCTGCGGAACTGTTATGTTTCCGGTTGTCGGAGGAATTACTACAGCTTCTTCAACTACTTCTTCTTCAATCACCTCTGGAATTACAACTGCCGGCGCGGACGATAATGTTATAGCGTTGCTGCCGACTCTTGATTCATTAAGCTGGTTGTAGCAAGTTTCATCGCCCCAAGTCATCCAGCCGTAATAATCGCTCGCGTCGTTAGAGAATAATAACGACATTGCGAATCCAACAACTTTACCCGTTTTAAACTGCGCGGTATCGGTATGGATAATATGCCACGGCAAACCAATTTCATATGACGTAAAAGCTCCGTCATTACTTATACCTAATAATATTTCCGAATAATCCGTGTATGTATATGCGAATGCGTAAGGTTTCCCGTCATTTCCCATTGCATATAAATGGAACGCATAACCTTCTCCCCAGCCCGCGTGTTTTTCTTTTCCTTGCATTTCCCAGTTGCCGTTCGGGTCTACAACGAACTGACATACGTCGCCGTTCCAGAAGTCGCCGCTCTTTGAGCCGTCAGCATACGAATGGTAAGGTTTCGAATCGTTTGTTCTCAACGCTACATAAAAATATTTTTCATCCCAGCGCAGCCACAAATCGAAGTAGTGGTCAGGCGTAGCCGATGGGTCCGCTAATAATCCCGTATCGCCGACGCGCATTGAGAAAGATGAAGGCACCGAACCGTCGTCAATAACGTGAACAGTAGGCAGACCCCACTCCAATTCGTTTATAACGCCGTCAAAAACCGGTTGCGTTTCAAAATATAAAGCGTCTGCTTTCTCACTGCTCCTAACCGGGTAAGTTACAGCATACGCAGGTAAACTTAAAGTTACCAAAATTGCCGCTAATAATAGAAATACCATAATTTTTTTCATAATTTTATTGCCTCCTGATATTTTATACACAAATAATATCATATTTTTTTTTATTTGTCAAGATAATAAATTTTTATTTATACCCGTCCGGATGCGACTTCTTCCACTTCCATGCGGTCGCGATGATGTCGTTGATGTCATACTTCCGCTTCCAATTCAAAATATCCTCAGCTTTTTTACTCGCCGCAATCAATATAGGCGGGTCGCCTGGTCTGCGCGGTTCAACGTCCGCCGGAATTTCACAGTTTGTAATTTTTCTCGCGGTGTTCAGTATTTCCAAATTTGAATAACCGCCGCCGCTGCCTAAATTGAAAATGTCACTTGTGTTTACAGCCGACATATATTCGTATGCTTTGATGTGCGCGTAAATCAAATCCACAACGTGGATATAATCGCGTATGCACGTGCCGTCCGGCGTTGGATAATCGCCGCCGAAGATTTTCAACTTATCCGACTTCCGAAGCGCGACGTTCAATACGACCGGAATCAAATGCGTTTCGGGATTGTGATCCTCGCCGATTTCGCCGGTTTCATACGCGCCGGCTACGTTGAAATAACGCAGGCTTGTGTAGTTCAAACCGTAAGCGATGTTGAACCATTTCAGCATTTTCTCTACCGTTAATTTCGTTTCACCGTATGTGTTGATGGGCGCGAGAACGACTTCTTCCGTTATCGGGGAAACGTCGCTTTGACCGTAAACGGCGGCAGTCGATGAGAAGACTATGTTGTTTACGCCTTGCTTTATGAGGCTATGCAGAAAGCTCATCGTCTGACCGACGTTGTTGCTGTAATACTCGTAAGGCATTTTCATGCTTTCGCCCACGAGCGAATACGCCGCGAAGTGCATAACTCCGTCGATTTTGTTTTCGGATAGAATCTTCGCGACTAAATCCTCGTCGCCGATGTTTCCGATGTAGTGTTTGAAATCTTTAATCGCTTGGATGTGACCCTTCACGAGGTTATCGATGATGACGACTTCGTAACCTTCATCGGCCAAAATTCTCGCGCAATGGCTGCCGATGTAACCCGCGCCGCCTGTGATTAATATTTTTTTCATATTTTTTTCCTCATTATTATAGATTGAAAATCCATATGATCTTCTAATTTGATTGTTTTGAATGATACTATTTCGAATATGTTTTGCAAAATAAGTGTTAATTTTTCTTCCGTATAAGATGTAAACAAGCGCGATTTTTGAATGATTTCATTCAGCAATTCCTCCTCCGAATCTTTTCCGCCGTATACGCCCATATAGAATAAACCGTTTTCATTTAAAACTGCGTTTATATTTTGTAATACATACGGTAAATCAGATTTTGGAACGTGCAATAAACAGTTCATCGACCAAACGCAATCAAATTTTTTATTCAAAGCCGATAGATTGTAGAAATCCAATTCGTATGCGTCTATGCCTTTTTCTTTGCATTTCTTAACCATTTCACAAGATAAATCCACCGCCGTGACTTTTAATCCGCCATCCATGAAAAATTTACTGTCCTGACCTGTTCCCGCGCCGATTTCGAGTAACGTTTCTTTCTTTTCATTGATTAATAAATTATAAAATATATAACACTGTTCGATTTTCCAAATTGATTTTTCTCTCAGACTTCTCTTTTCCGCTTCGAGATCATAATATTCGCGTAAATGAGATTTTATAATTTCAGTGTTCATAATTCACCCTTTAAAATATAGGGGACGCAAGCCGCATATATGCGGATGGCGTCCCTTTCTTTTTTTACATTAATTTTATTTGCAGAAGCTCAACGCAACGTCAGCGGCGGATGCAGCGTCGGATGTATACGCGTCTGCGCCGATTGATTTGCAGTAAGCGTCCGTGATCGGAGCGCCGCCTATCATAACCTTAACTTTGTCGCGGATACCTTCCGCAGTCAAGAGGTCAACGACGTCTTTCATAGCGCCCATCGTAGTTGTGAGGAGCGCGGAGCAGCAGATAACTGCGCAACCTTCGTTTTTAGCCGTTTCAACGAAGTTTTCCGGGCTAACGTCAACGCCTAAATCAACAACTTCAATGCCTTTGCCTTCCATCATCATTTTAACGAGGTTCTTGCCTATATCGTGCAAGTCGCCTTTTACGGTACCGATACATACTTTGCCTGCCGGTTTGATATCGCCTGCCGCCATATACGGTTTCAAAACTTCTACGCCGGCTTTCATAGCCCTTGCTGCTACGAGAACTTCCGGTACGTAAACTTCGTTGATTTTGAATTTTTCACCGATTTCCGACATACCGTCGAGTAATCCTTTTTCAAAGATGTCTTTTGCGGAAAATCCATCCGCGAGTGCCTGTTCAACTAATTCCTTTACTTCCTTATGTTTCCCTTTTTGCAATTTTTCAGAAATGTCGCATAATAAACAACTCATTGATTTGTTCCTCCAAAAATTTTATTTTGTTTTTTAAATTTATATATTTCCGCTTTTTTCACGGAAATTTTTCGGTGTCACGCCAGTCAGCTTTTTAAACACTTTGTTAAAATAACTTTGGTCGCAGAATCCGACCAATATCGCTATCTCGGTTATGCTAAGCTGTTCAGAGAGAAGCAAAATTTTACTCTTCTCTATCCTGACTTTATTTAAATAACTGCTGAAATTTGTTTTCATTTCTTCTTTAAATATTTTACATAAATAAGAAGGTGATAAATAAATATAATCCGCCAAATCTTCAAGCGAAATTTTGTGCATATAATTCGCGGTTATGTAAGATACCGCTTTAGAAAGCAAATCTACATGTTTTACCTGCTCGACTTTGAACGTTTCGTTTGAAAACCGGTTCAATATATCGATTAACGCAAAACAAACTTCTTCAATCGATTCCAATTTGAAAAAATCTGTGATGAATTCCAAATTCAGCAAGTATACATTGCTCATATCCGCGCCGCCGTCAAGCGACGCCCTGGAAATCATTACCGTAAGCTCCATCGCCCTGATTTTTATCGCGTCAAGGTTATCCGCGGACGCGAAAAATATATGCCCTAA
>WREN01000070.1 GCA_009779295.1 Oscillospiraceae bacterium
GTTCCATACTCACACCACTTGTAATATAACGCTTTAGCTAATTTAAACAACAACTTCTCCTCCGCCGGAAACTCCGCCAATGCCTGCCGCATCATATCCACGCGTTCCTGCGGCGATTTCCAATCCCTCGCATGCGCGTCGTACTGTTCGCAGTATTCGTCGATCTTCCGCCGTTTCTCCGCCACGTCGTGGTCGAACAGATAATCTGTTGTCACGTTGAAGAAGTTCGCGATCGGCGTGATGTACTCGATGTCGGGATAGCCGGATTCGCTCTCCCACCGCGATATTGCCTGATTCGTCACGCCCAACGCTTCCGCGAGTTGTTCCTGCGTTATGTCGTCGCGTTTGCGTAATGCTTTGATTTTCGCTCCGATTTTGATATTCATAAAATCACCCCTTATTAAGATATTTTTATTGTATCACGTCCGGGACGAAATTACAATTATCAATTCATTGTTTTAAAATCAATGATTCGTTGATTCGCGGGTATATATCCATACCACCTCGTGTAAAATTTTATTTCTTATCTTAGAGCTTGGCGACTCCATAACGCCTTTGTATGAAATATAATCATGTTCAATGTTGAATTTTATAAATTCTTTTTCCAATTCCGCTGAATAATTTAATATTTCTAATAAAGAATCCTCATCGATCTTTTCATAATCGAAAAGAATGTCAATATCGCTTTCGGCAGTCTGCTCGCCTCTTGCGTATGAGCCGAAAATGCCGACCTTGGTAATGATTGGATATTTTGAAGCAAGATTAATGATATTAACTATTTCTTTATTTTCAATCATCGGATACCTCCTCAATTTCCGCTAATACCGAATATATTTCCGCTAATACAATAGATTTAACCAAACGTTTACATATACCGTATATTATACTAAAATCTAAACTGTTATAATCATGGCTCGCAATATTACGCGGTTTTCCCAATTCAATTTTATTTAATTCGACAAGTTTATTATAAATATTTTCATCTAACGCTTTTTTATCTTGGTAGATATTTGTTAAAATTTGCGTGCAGCATAATTGCACCAATTCATTGTTTTGGAAATTACTTACATCGTTAATGCTGAATTTTTCAAACGCGACTTTAATATTTGTTATTGATTTCACTATACTGTTCAATTTTTGAATATCCTGTTCGTAGGATTTGGTCATTACTGTTTCCCCCGTACTTTTTTCTATATTATAGCATATTTTTTTTTATTTGTAAACAACTTTATTATTGCAAAAATTATACAAATATGTTATAATATAATAAATTTATTAAAAGGGTGGTTATTTATGTCAAGTATTAAAAAGTATATTGCGGAATTAATCGGCACAATGATTTTAGTTTTCATGGGATGCGGCAGTGCGGTATTTTTGGGCTGCGACACATTCGGCGGGCATCTCGCGGTGGCTTTGGCGTTTGGACTTTCTATCGTAGCCACGGCTTATGTTATCGGCGGCATTTCGGGCTGCCACATCAATCCGGCAGTTTCACTCGCGATGTTAATCAGCAAAAAATTAAGCGTTATCGATTTCATAGGGTATGTAGTAGCGCAATGTATCGGCGCGATTGCGGGAGCAGGATTGCTTAAACTATTGCTCAGCTTCGACTTAGTCGATCTTACAGGCGGTTTGGGCTCAAACGGTATCGCGAACGCGGGCGGTATACCCGGCGCTCTCATCGTTGAAGTTCTCCTGACATTTATCTTCATATTCACCATTCTCGGCGTGACTTCGGACGAAAGCAAGGGCAGCGTAGCGGGTATTGTTATAGGTTTGACGCTTGCGTTCGTACATATAATAGGGATTCCGCTTACCGGCACGTCTGTAAATCCGGCTCGCAGCATTGGTCCGGCTATATTCGCGGGCGGCGATGCTCTCGCGAACGTTTGGGTATTTATTGTTGGTCCGTTGGTCGGCGCGGCTATTGCGGTTGTCGTATTTAAATTGTTGCAATTGAAAAAGGAAAGCAAATGATACTGAGAAGTAAAAGTTTAGAACTTGAGTTTTGCGAGGAAACGGGCATTTTGTATCGAATGACCGCCGTTGAAACCGGTTGGGACATTATGAACAGGCGCGATATTCTTAGCGAACCGCAAAAACTCGTTTCATGTGAGGCGAGCGAAAATTGTATTATATTAGAAACCGAAAACGGGTTTTATATCGGCGATATAAAACCTCCGGCGGATTCCGATTGGCTGAAACTCATTTGCTGCGACGGGGAATTTTCGCTGTGGCCTAAATTTGACGGTTGCAACGTAACTTCGCCTTTCGTTTTAATTCAAAGCGAACATCAGGGTTTGTATATTGGCGGCGAATCCGCTTCATGGATCACCGAATTGCATCCGGGCTATGAATCATCAATGGATAAAAGCGTTCCGAAAGGCGATTACATCGCGGGCAAACCCGTTCATACAAGTCTCGCGGCGGGTAAAACAACGAAATTAATCCTCGAAGCCTATACAGGCGGCTGGCAATACGGCGTTGACATATATAAATCGACGAATCCAACCCAACCAACGGAGGAATACCTGCGCACGGATGATAAAAACCACATCCCGTTTAAGCGTTATATGTACCCTGACACGCAGTTCACTACGGCGGTTAGCGGATTCAACGACAGAAACATGATCAATCAATGCCTGATGTACAGGTATACAATCGATTACAAACGAAATCTGAGCGATTTACCGGACATGATGGAAACGGTGGAATACGGCGGCAAAATGGATACGCTCAGAATGAAATACCGGAAATGGTTCTGGGACGGCGAATTTATCGGCACAAAAGACGTAAAAATTACCGGCAGGGAAGGGAATCTCCATTCACATTACGCCATATACAAAACTTCGGATAATCTATACGGCGCGGTTATATGCAACTACGAAGACGCGGAAAAATTCGTCACGTTGCTTGCCCCCGAAGGTAAAGCGATGATGCGGTACACCTTCATTGACGTTGAGGAATGGAAACGTATTGGAGACGGTATCGTCATACCTCCGCGGTCGGCGGTGATCGTGATATAAATTATAAATTATGGGGCGCGATATATCGCGCCCCTACGTTTTAACTCGCCTCGCTTATCATAATCGCCAATCTGCTTTGGATAACCTTCGCGGTTTCCTCTGCTGATTTATCGCCCGCGAAGCAAATCTCCGCTTCTTCCAGAATAATTTCCAGCATTTTTTGGTCGTAATCCACGGAGTTTGTAATTGAATTTATAAAGTCATTTACGAGTTTTACATCTTCCTCTGTCAAGTGACCCGGTGTACCTTCTTCGCCGTCCCAGTTTGATGTTGATGTGTTTTCGTCGAACGGCTGAGAAGAACTGCTCCATCCACTGCTATAAAATACATAGTATTGTTCCATTTCCTGTTTTGCCATTTGTTCCAACCCTGCTTTTGTCGCGGGCCAGCTGTATCTGCGCATCGAATCCTGCGCGTCGTCGGAGAGGAGATACTTAATAAACTGCCATGCACCGTCTTTGCAAAGCGATCTTTCCGCAATCGCGTAACTGTATTGTGCTACTAAAACTGAACCATTACCTTTCGAAGTCGGAAAACCTTTCAAAGTTATATCAACGTTACCGAACGCCGCTTTAGCTTGTAAATAACTTGAATACGAAGAAAGATAATCGTTTTTCAATAAAGTTCTTTCTTCCCTCCAATCTTTGATTCTGTTTTGACTATAATAACTATAATCGTCGTTTATCATATTATCCCTATCAGTACCTTCCGGGAGAGAGGCAACATATTTCAGTAAATCTATGAACTCAGGACTGTTGAAATTACAGGTCGCTTTTTCATAATCCACAAAATTATTAAGGTTCGCCATCAATAATAACTGGAACATATAAGTGCGCGAGTTCAATCCGTAAGTATCGTCTGTCAGCGCCGTACCTTCGGGATATTTTGCAAGCAACGCAAGCATTTCATCAACTGTCCAGCCGGGCTTATCACCGACAACAGATGATTTTCCAATCAAAGTTTGTATGTTGAAATTCGATACGATCCGATATAATTTCCCGTTCACTTCAAACGGTTTCTTCACGCAGTCGAGCAGGATATCTTTTGAAAAGTCAGGGTCGTTATCCATGAACTTGTAGAAATCCGCCAATAATCCCTTTTGCGTATAACTCTTGATCGGCATATCAGAAGCCAAAATCATAATATCCGGAATCTTTCCGGTCGTTATATCGAGATTAAACTGCGTCTGACCCGCTTGCCAGTCATTCTCCGAATTAAATTTGCTGTAATCGTTCATAACGATACGGTATTCGTTGCTTTGCCGGTTGAAACTTATTACCTGATTCCCTAAAGCATATGTATCCGCCCATACATAAGACAGATTGATAAGTATTTTCGGCACTACTTGATCGTCCGGCACTTTCGTCAATATGCAAAGCTGTTGTCGCCCGAGAAACTGGTCGTAACCGGAGTATAAAAACTTATCGGGGTTTATCACAACAAGCGAATTGATACTGTTTGAAGTAATATCGGAGTTTATCCAGTTACAAAGCAGGGTTGGTTCGGCGTCCTTGCTGTTGCAGCCGTATAAACCGGTTTCATTCTTGAAATAGAAATCATAGCCCGGCCCGGTGTAGACATCCATATTGTTATATCCCATATTTTCTGGCATCTCGATTTTCTCGCCCAAGCCTTTTTTGTTCGGGTCGAGATATTGATAAACCATACCGCCGCCCATAGGACTGTAATCATAATAACTGATTATTACTTTGCCGTCAGGCGTCGCGCGCAGCGAATTGAGCCAGTTATCGACGGTTATTTCAAACAGTTTGGTTCCGGTTCCGTCCGCCGAAACCGCTACAACCGAGCTGTCCGCCCCGAGATACATAATATCGTTTTCGCCCACCGCGAAATAATTTAGGGAGAAGTAATCGCCGCCCCTTCCGCCGTACCTTGATTCGTCGCGCGGCGCGGTAAATAGCGGTTTAGCTTCAAATTTAAACGCTTCACTGCCGTCAGGGTTCAATTTAATGACAAAAGCCGTCGATGACTGGTATTCATAATCATAGACATATTGCGTATAAATAATGTTCCCGTCGGACATAATAGCAAATTGGGTTATGTATTCACTTTCCCCTACTTCAATATATTTTGTTTCTACATTTTCACCGTTCATGTCAAATGAATACAAAACGGGTTTGTACTGATAATTTTCCCTGTCGGTAAATTCCATACACATGATATAAATGCGGTCGTTGTAAATGCAGAAGTTACCGCCGGATAATTCGTAATCTTCAGGCAGCGTAATAAAATCCGACTTGTATACATGCGTAACTTTCGTCGGCACAGCCTGTTCGTCGGGTTTGTTGTTACAGCCTGTTATAATCGTGGCGAACATGACGATTAGAATAATTATTGCAGTTGGTTTTATTAGTTTAATCATATTTGTAATCCTTTCAAATTCTATATATTATATAAGACACTACAAATGTGATTTTTATGTGATTATTTTATGTTAAATATGTAACTTATCTTTAAATTTATATTTTGTTAATATATATGTGTAATAATTATATAAATAGTAAGAGGAGGTAAAATTATGAGCATTAGTTTTGACAGAAGCAAATTTTTAATTGGCGCGTATTTTTTTAATAAGGATTTATATGACGACGCGCATGTGAAAGAGGTCGCGGACTGCGGCATTGATTTCCTTGTCGCCGTTGACGCGGCGAAACCGCTGCTTGACCTTTGTAAAAAATATGACATCGGTATGATAAACCATTCCAATATACCCGGCTGGTGGGGCGGCGACGGCGATAACGCCGGAAAATACAAAGACCATATGCCGCTTACAAAACTTGAAGTGCAGAAGGAGAAATACGCCGACGGCGACGCGATAATAGGGGATTATATCGTAGACGAGCCGAACGCGAAAGATTTTAAACATATCAACGAAGTAATAAAAAAGTACAGCGAATTATTTCCGGGGAAATTTCCGTTTGTAAATTTATATCCTAACTACGCGAGCGTGCCGTCAAATACCGACGCTGAAGCGGTTTCACAGCTCGGTAACGCCACATATTTGGAACATATCGCGCAGTACGTTGAAGAGATCGACAACGATTATATTTGCTATGACTTTTACCCGTTCACGGGTCGCCCGTATGATTCTTACATCGAGAACTTCGATATAGTCGCGAAAGCCTGCCGCAAAAGCAAACGCGATATGTGGGTGATTATCCAAACCGGCGCGTGGACTGCCGATAAAATCTTGGATGAGTTCCAGATACGCTGGCAGGCGTATTTGTCGCTCGCCTACGGCACGAATATTATAATGCACGCGTGCTACTGCAAAGGCTGGTGGGATGAAACCACTTCTTGCGTCAATTTAGCGGGCAATAAGAACGTAACTTACGATTACGCGAAAAATATAAACGAGGAACTTCATGCGTTAGGGGAAACGTTCATGAAATATTACAATACCGGAGTATATGTGAACGGCGATATTACCAAAGCGGAAGCTAAAATAAAGCCGCAGCTTGAATGGCAGAACGCTAATACAGGCGAGGATATTCTGAACGACAACATCGTGGTTAAAGCAGACGGCGCCGTGTTTACCGGATATTTTAAAGAGAAATGCGGGACGGGTTCAGCGGTAATGCTTGTCAATACCAATAACCCTTACGAGAAAAATGACGGAGTGAACATAATTTTAAATTTCAAGAACAATGTCAGCGCGACAATATTCATCAAAGGCAAACCCCGGCCGTTGAATAAGGCTTCATTATCGCTCGCAAGCGGCGAAGGCGTGTTTATTACATTTTAGAATTAAAGAATAAAAAAACCGATACCGTTTAGATATCGGTTTTTTTTAATTATCGGGTTTTATCTCTTCTTCTTGAATGTCAATAAACCGCCCGCGCTTATCAACGACATTATTCCGAATAAAACGGTTATATCGCCGGTTGCCGGTGACGGCGTTACAACGGTTGGCACGGAGGGACTTTCAACTTCTGCGGGAGGTTCTTCCTCTTCAATGATTTCGGGTTCCGGAACTACGATGATTATCGGAGCGCCCAATGTCAGCGCGGAAGCGTTATCAGCGCCGCCCATGTTTTGCAATTGCTTTCCGCTAACTGCCAAATTGCCGTCTTTGTCCATGTTGTTGAGCTGTAATGTAAAGTAGATCGTGTCACCCGCTTTTAATCCGTATTGGGTTATCGGTATTTTGAATTCAACGGCATAACCGGCTGTTCCCGTTTTTACTGCCGTGTCAAATCCGAGAGGTTTCAATACGTCTGCGGCTACTGCAGAACCATCTTGATCGCCGAACATGCCGTGTCCGAATGCTACCGCTGAAAATTTTATGTAGGAGAATGCGTCGCCGAATACAAACCACAACTCAACCGAATCGGATTGGTAGTTATTGGGTCTGGAATCGAATGTTGCCTTGCCTATATCAAACAAATCAGGGTCTGCTACGTCAACATAAACGTAAATAAACTGGTCATCGTACAAGAACCATGCGTTCGCGTCTATGTTATTTTTATCAGGCGCGCTGCCTTCGGAATGGAAAAATTCCCCTACCGGTATGCCTTGGTCTGTGAACAAATTGAGTTTGAGTGATTGGTCATACGCTTCGTCTTTTTCGCCGTCCAAAACGGGAGTATATTTGCCTATAGTGCCGTTTGTCGCAAAAGCCGGAAAAGCCATCAATACTGCAAGTGTGAAAATGAGTAACAATGTTATTATTTTTTTCATAATCTTTCTCCTTTATTTATTAATTATTTATATATTAACCCTAAAATAATAATTTGTCAATATGTTTTAATCAATTAAAAGTGCATTTTTTATAATTATACAGCGTTATCAATTAAAAATCAAACGAATATAAAATATAAATAGAATAATTCTAATGGAAGTTGCATAAAACTCCACGCCCTCTTTTGTAAAGAGGGTACGCCTGCAGGCGGGGGTGTTTTTTACAACTTCGGAATCCCCATCACTTGCCCGCTGTTCGCCGACTTCTCCGCGTATAAACACGCCAGCACGACATTTGCCGCATCCTCCGGACCGATAATCGGCTTCGTGCCGTTTTGTATACAGTCGATGAAATGCGCCACCTCCGGATAATACGGATGCCCCGCTTCCGCAACGTTCGGAATTGCCATATGTTGGTGATACAATCCCTCGAACGAAACTTTATCGCCGACGATAGTTCCCTTTGTTCCGTAGACGGACAGATTATATTTGCTGAGATGGTCTGTTACATTGCACCCGTAAAGCGCGGTGACTTTCGCGATCGCACCGCTCTTGAATTTGTACAGCGCGGACATTGACGCGTCGTGTTTCATTTCGGGAAAAGCCAGCCTGTTTGACATCGCGGAAACCGTGTCGATTTCGCTGTCCGCATACCATCGCAGCAAATCAAGCGGATGACATCCGCCGCCGAGCATGGGAATCTCGTCGTCGAGCTTCCATGGTTCCATATACTTCTGGTAACGGAGATCGTGGATGTAATCTCCTTCCATATACACAATATCGCCCAGCAAACCCATTTGAATCCAATTCTTAACCAACGCGAAATATTTGTTGTAACGCAGTACATGCCCGACAAGCACTACTCTATCCGGATATTTCCGCGCGGTTTCAACCATTCTTTTCAAATCCGCTTCATTATCGGACATGGGTTTCTCAACGAAAACATGCTTGCCGTTTTCTAAAGCCAAACAGAACGGCTCCGTATGCGCGTTGTCGGATGTATGCACCGAAATCGCGTCGATTTCCGGATTAGTGTAAATTCTGTCATCCGTGTAATACGGTATGCCGTATGATTCGCCCGCATGTTTCGCGCGTTCGGGATTGCGGTCGCAGATTGCCGTGAGGATGCAATTCTGGTTATCCATGTAATCCTTGCAGAAAGACAGCCCATTATGTCCGACGCCGACGATTGCAACTCTAACTTTATCTTTTGTCATTAAATTTTCACTCCATTCAACTATATTATACCCTATTTTGGGAAAAATGCAAGATTTATTATTTACAATATTCAAAAATTATGTTATAATTCATTAGAGGATGTGAAAATATGAATATAAATATAGAATATACAAATAAATCCCCTGAAGGGCTGCGTATCGTCCACATTACCGACTTGCACATATCCCACGCGGATGAACGCGAAAGTGAATCGAAACAGCAGCACGCGTTTAACAGGCGAACAAAAGGATTTCCCAATACGGACAATATGTTGGAGGAATTAAAAACATTCCTTCAAACGGAAGAATATGACGTAGCCGTGTTTACCGGCGACATCATCGATTTTCCGTCCGCCCGGAATATCGAATTGCTGCATGATCTCATTAATCATTGTAAAAAATGTTTTTATGTTTTGGGTAATCACGATTGGGCTTATCCGGGAGAAGGCGGAACGTATGAAACCAAGCAACAAAACATTCTGAAATTTGAAAAATTTCTAAATAAAGAAGACGCTGAAGTATCTGTACTGGATATAAAAGGTTATAGATTGATAGGTTTTGAAAA
>WREN01000071.1 GCA_009779295.1 Oscillospiraceae bacterium
AAATCAAAAACCCTTACGAACCTATATGCCGTAAGGGTTTATTCTGGGGTGAATAACCGGAATCGAACCGGCGACCTTCAGGGCCACAACCTGACGCTCTAACCAACTGAGCTATACCCACCATAAGCGGACCAAGACCGCTTGGCGTACCTTGGGGGATTCGAACCCTCGACCTACTGCTTAGAAGGCAGTTGCTCTATCCTACTGAGCTAAAGGTACATAATTAGCGAAACTCCAATTATTATACCATAATAAATTCTTTTTGTCAATAATTTTTTTGGAGGCAGTTACACGTTTTTTGAGTGAGTAAATAATTTATTTAAGCTGACAATTTTCATGCGTATATCTTCAATTTCAAGTTCTCCCAGTGTTTTACCGCTCGTCATCAATTCTACTATTTGTCGTTCGTTCTTGTTTTTATTTTATCATGGAAAGCTATTTCCTGCCCGGTTTAGTATATCTGATTCAATCTGATTGCCATATTTTTTATTTCGGATACAATTGAATTGTTAAAATATTCTTCGTTTCGGACGCGCGATAGATTCTAAAAAACTCTTTAAATGTGAATAGCGGATATTCGGATGAAACATTAATATTTCTTATAGAAGTGATAATTATACTTCCGAACTCTTCGCCGTTATAAACATCTTCTCCGAAATTCACAAACAACTCAAAATAATTTCGCCCTTTTTTTGCTGCATTAATAATAATACGGTTAATATTTTCTTTTAAGTCATCCAAACTTTCGACATAGAGCTCCAAAACGTTATAATAATTATTTTCCGTATTTGCGAAAGGGATAGGAATATTCTGCGGTATGGTATGTGTTTCGGAAATAAACGCATTGCTTACATTAAAGTAAGCGTGAAACAATAAATCTTCGGCGTAAGATATATTGCCGTTATTCCACATAACGTCTACGTTATAAAAATTTTGGTTGATATAAACCATGTTCCAAGAATGAGGAATCCCTCTCGCTTCGCCGTTGATAATATAGCAAAGCAATTCATACTTATTCATCAAATATTTAAACGCGCTTGAATATCCGCTTGAATATGCGGTTTTTTCTATCAACGCTCCATATACTGTATTGAATAAATAATTATATTCACTATCCACCGAAACATTTTTACATCTTAAAACTATGTAATCGTGAATCGCTACTTCCAAATCAAAATCAGTTTCAAAATCGTTTTTATCGCCGATTTCCTTGATAATTTCAATAACGGTATTGTCAAATTTTTTAACCATATCGTTTACAGTAGATTTATTCGCGTAATAATATAAATTGACTCTTGATTTTTTATTATTTCCGTAGAGCTTGGATTCATACCCTAAAAAATAAAATACATCAGGGTGATCGTTTAATATGCTGGTGATTATATTCTCAAATTCTTCATCCGTATATGGGTAAGGCATAATTTTTGTTTTATCTCTTATCTTTTTTACCGAATTTAATATTTCGTCATACATCAACTGCTCTTTATATGTAAGCTGGTTATAATACCAATCGCCGAATTTATACATAGATACTTTGTCATGTAAATTTTGGTCCAATACCAAATATTTCACAAATACGCTGATAATTATTAACGAAACGACAAAAATAACCGCTAAAACACCTAATGTTATTATCAATCCCAACTTGTTTTTTAAATTATATTCGTTCCAAATTTCCTTTAATTTAATAATGATTCAACTCCTCAAAATACATTTTAACATATTTTTATGTATAATTCAATATTTTTTACGACAATTTATTGCAAAATTTTATCTGCACAAATTTGTGACGCAATTATTGACATAAATATTAATACATGATATAATTATTTATTAATATTTTAATGTTTACAAGGTTGATATAAAAAATGAAAATTTTAACATATATTTTAGGTAATATGCAAACGAACTGCTATTTTATAATAAACGAAGAGACGAATAACGCGGTCATTATTGACCCTGCGGCTGAATGTAAAAAAATTGTTGATAAATTGATCGATCACAACTTGAATTTAAAATATATAATATTGACGCACGCGCATTTCGACCACATGATGGCTCTTGAGGAATTACGCGATAAAACTAACGCGCCTTTATGCGTCCATAAATATGAAGCCGATGCCGTTACAGATCCAAACTTAAACTATATGAAAATGTTCGCTAATAAAAGTATTAAAATGGATCCTCCCGAAATAATTCTTAATGACGGAGATAAAATTAAAATAGATAAACTCGAGATAAAAGTAATGCATACACCGGGACATACGCAGGGTTCGGTTTGTTATTTTATAAAAAATAATATCTTTACAGGCGATACATTGTTCAAAGATGACATCGGGAGGTACGATTTACACGGCGGAGATTACGCGCAACTTATGGATTCATTGAAAAAATTAGCGTCGATTGAAACAGAGTATAAAATATATCCCGGACACGGTTCGTCGAGCTGGCTGACGCACGAAAAAAAACATAATATATATTTACATTAAAGGATGATATACAATGGATTACAATTATTTAGCGGATTTATTATACCCGAACATAAAAACTTTACCTGCCGATATTGAGGCAAAATACCCAAAGCGCGATTTGCCGGAAGGCGCGAAAGTGACGAGGTTCGCGCCGAGCCCGACCGGATTTGTGCATTTCGGAGGATTGTTCCCGACGCGCGTCAGCGAACGGCTCGCTCATCAAAGCGGCGGGGTGTTCTATCTGCGCATCGAGGACACGGACAACAAACGCGAAGTTAAAGGCGCAGTCGAAAATTTGCTTGAAACTTATAAATATTACAAAATAGAATTCGACGAAGGTCCGGAAGGCGATTACGGTCCGTACCGACAAACCGAGCGCGTTGAAATCTATCAGACGTTCACGAAAGAGTTGATTAGGTTGGGTAAGGCATACCCTTGCTTCTGCACGTCGGACGAACTCAAAGAGATACGCGAACGACAAAAAGAGTTGAAATTGAACTTCGGTTATTACGGCGAGTGGGCGAAATGGCGCGGCGCTGATATTGAAACAATTAAACAAAAGTTGAACGAAAAAATCCCGTTCGTGCTGCGTTTCAAATCGGACGGAAACGCGAACAATAAAATAAAATTCAACGATTTGATAAAAGGCGACATCGAACTAACCGAAAATGAATTCGACCACGTGCTGTTAAAAAGTAACGGCGTACCTACATATCACCTCGCGCATGTTGTTGACGACCACTTGATGTGGACGACGCATGTCGTCCGCGGCGAGCAATGGCTGCCGAGTTTGGCGTTTCACATACAATTATTTAATGCGTTCGGTTATAAAATGCCAAAATATTTGCATAATGCGGAATTATTAAAGAATGATCCTAATTCGAATTCAAGAAAGAAACTGTCAAAACGCGATAATGCGGCAAGCCTTGCGTTCTATCAGAAAACGGGCTACGCGGTGGATTCTATCGTCGAGTATATTATGACACTGCTCAATTCAAACTACGAAGAATGGAGAACGGCGAATCCCGATAAACCGTACACGGATTTCCCGTTTTCGGTCAAGAAGATGAGTCCGTCGGGATGTTTATTCGATTTCGACAAGCTGAACGACGTGAGCAAGAACACTATATCACGCATGACTGCTGAGGAAGTTTACACGCAAACATTAGAATGGGCGGAGATTTACGACGTAGAATTCGCAGATAAACTGAAGCAGGACAGGGAATATGCGTTGAAAATCCTCTCCATCGGACGCGGCGGCAATAAACCGCGCAAAGATTTAACCGTTTGGAGCGACGTTAAGCCGTATATATCACTATTCTACGACGATTACTTCAAAATCGAAGCGGAGATTCCTAATAGCGATGACTTTAAAACAACGTTGGAGAAGTTTATCCAAACATTTGATATAAACGATTCCTCCGAAGTTTGGTTTAATAAAATTAAAAACGTAGCTGCGGAAATCGGCTACGCTTCCGAGATGAAGGAGTACAAAAAAGCCCCCGAAAATTACCGCGGGCATGTCGGCGACGTCAGCATGTTCATCCGTATTGCCGTAACAGGTAAAATAAATTCGCCCGATATGTACGACGTGATGCAAATATTGGGAGAAAATCGAGTTGTAAACAGAATTAAGGAGATTTTAAAATGAAAAAGATAATTTCGATATTAATTTTAACTTTAATGCTTTTCGCGTGTAGTTCCGGCAGCAGTTCCGTTGAAACCGGTGAAATCGGCAGGGAAACGGAAACTACTGTTGATACCCGTAACCCGCGTGAAATAATCCGAGAGGACTTGCCCGAAATTGATTTCGAAGGTTACGAGTTCAGGATAATGGTCGCGGACGCGGATACGTTTTCGTTCGACGTTTTCGCAATTGAGGAAACGGGCGAAAAGCTCAACGACGCTACTTACCGGCGCGACCAGCGCGTCAGCGAGCGGTTCGGCGTAACGATAGTTTATTATCAGGCGGGAGCGCGCGGTGAGCTCGGAAATAAAGCCTACGCGTCGATTATGGCGGGCGACGATACGTTCGACGTAATTAAAGTCGTTCCGTGGTCGGCAGATAAACTTGCCAAAGAAGATATGTTTCTCAGTTGGAACGAAATACCATATGTCGATCTCGACAAGCCTTGGTGGAATCAAAGCATTAGGTATCAGCTCGCAGTCGGCGACCGGACGCTCTGGATGAACTCCGACATGTCCGTAAACGATTACGCTTCGGCGCAATGCTATCTTTTCAACAAGAATCTCTTTGATTCGTTCGATTTTGAATATCCCTACCAACTCGTAAAAGATTTCAAATGGACGAGGGAAACGCTGGAAGGATATATCAAAGTAGCGCCTATCGACCTCAACGGCGACGGTGAATTTAAACTCGACGATGATATGTTCGGAATCTCGATGCACGCGCACGGAATGGCGAATTTCGTTTATATGTGGAGTTCGCAAGTCATGAGCAAAGACAAAGATAATCTGCCGTATTTAAATTTAAACACCGAACGCACGGTTGCCATTATCAATCAGGTGTATGAATGGGTTTATGAGAAGAAACATATAAATATCCACAGCGACGTTGTGATTATTACGCCGCCCGCGATAAACGCGTTCCAGGCGAGCCGGCTGTTATTAATGCCGACGATGATCGGCGATGTGAAAGTAATGCGCGATATGGAAGCGGATTTCGGGATTCTTCCATTTCCTATGTGGGATGAGAATCAAGACCATTACAGGCATTACGCCAATCCCAGTACCACATATTTAGCAATACCGTACATCGCGCCCAATATCGAACGCACGGGTATCGTTATGGAAGCGCTTTCGGCGGAAGGCTACCGTACGATTATTCCGGAATATTATGATGTTGTACTTAAAGTACGCGACACGCGCGACGATGAATCTGAATTATCTATCGACCTTATACAAAAGAGTATCTTTTTCGATATAAGCCATTTCTACGGCGGTTCGCTAGGGTCATACAGCGATTTTCCCGTTGCGATTTTATATAACTCTAAGAGCAACGATTTCGCATCGTATTACGCGAAAAAAGAAAACGCCGCGCTATTAGAAGTTGAAAAGTTTATTGAGTTAATGACAAAATAAAGGAGATTTTAAAATGAAAGAAATGCCATCAAATTTTATACATGATATTATCGACGCGGAACTTGCGGCGGGAATAACCACCAAAGTTCACACGCGTTATCCGCCCGAACCGAACGGCTACCTGCACATCGGTCACGCTAAGGCGATTTGGATCAGTTCCGGCACGGCGAAAAAGTACGGCGGGATGTTCAATCTGCGCTACGACGACACCAACCCGACCAAAGAGGATGAGGAATACGTCAAGAGCATTTACGAGGATTTGCTGTGGCTCGGCGCGAATCCCGACGGCGGCGTGTTTTACGGTTCGGATTATTTCGATAAATGCTACGAATACGCCATTAAATTGATAAAAGACGGCGAGGCGTTTGTTTGCGACTTGACGTTTGACGAAATGCGCGAGTACAGGGGAACGCTCACCGAACCGGGTAAAGAAAGCCCGTGGCGAAACCGTTCGATTGAAGAGAATCTTGAATTGTTTGAAGAGATGAAAGACGGCAAATATCCGGACGGCGCGAAGACATTACGGGCGAAAATAGATATGTCGTCGCCGAATATAGTCATGCGCGACCCGGTGATTTACAGAATTCTGCACGTCGAGCATTACAGGCAGGGCAACAAATGGTGCATTTACCCGATGTACGATTACGCGCACCCGATTCAGGACGCGATTGAGGGTATCACTTATTCGCTGTGTTCGCTGGAATTTGAAAACAACCGCCCGCTCTACGATTGGGTTTGCGACAAAATCGGTTTCGACCCGCGACCACATCAATATGAGTTTGCTAAGTTAAAACTTGAACACACAGTCATGGGCAAGCGTTATTTGCGTAAGATGGTTGAAACGAACTTCGTTGACGGTTGGGATGACCCTCGAATGATTACATTGTGCGGTTTGCGCCGACGCGGATATACGCCGTCGGCAATCCACGATTTTCTCGGGCGTGTAGGTATCGCAAAAGCGAACAGCCTTGTTGAGATTGAATTACTCGAACACTGTATCCGCGAGGAATTGAACGCGACCGCAGAACGCAGGATTGCCGTTCTTGAGCCGATTAAAGTCGTCATCACGAATTACCCCGAAGATAAAGTCGAATACTTCGCGGTTTCGAACAATCCCAACGACCCCGACGCCGGAACGCGTGATCTACCATTTACGCGCGAGATATACATTGAGAGAAGCGACTTCGAAGAGATTCCTCCGCCGAAATTCTTCCGCTTGAAACCTGACGGCGAAGTTAGGTTGATGGGCGCGTATATTATCAAATGCGAAAATGTTATTAAAAATTCAAATGGCGAAATCACCGAAATCCATTGCACATACGACCCTGAAACCGGCGGGAAGAATCCACCCGACGGCAGAAAAATCAAGGGAACTATTCATTGGGTTTCGGCTGAACACGCGATCGAAGCTGACGTTATGCTGTATGATAACTTATTCACGATAGAAAACACGAACGATATACCTGAAGATAAAACCTACGATGATTATTTGAATCCTGATTCGATTATTAAGCTGACCGGCTGTAAATTGGAGAAATCGCTTGAGAATATGGAACAGGATGTTCGTTATCAGTTTGTGCGCAATGGGTATTTTATACGGGATTCGAAGTACGCGAATACGTTTAACCGGATCGTGACGCTGAAGGATGGATATGCGAAAGGTATGTAGAAGATTTATATATAGTAATATAAGTTGAAAAATGTCTGTGACCCAAAACATGAACGAAGGGTCTTACACCAAAGATTCTTCGCTTTGCTCAGAATGACGATCGGACACTTTTCTCTTATATGACTATAATATGCAGTCGAATATATAAGGGAGAATTAAAAATGGAATTAAAAACAGAACGACTTATTCTTCGTGAATTTGCATTAGATGATAAACATAATCTTTACAAATTATTTTCAGAAAAATTCGTATCAACGTATGAGCATTTACAAATGAAAAATATTTCCGATGTTGAAAGTTATATAAAATTTCATATGGAAAATGCGAAATCTTCAAACAGAACACACTATTATTATGTCATGGAATTGCAGAAAACCCGCGAATTTATAGGAAGTATCGGATATTCATTCGTGGAAGAAACTATGATAAACGGTATTTCCGGTTGGGTAATGGAACTGGAATATTATTTGTTGGAAGAACATTGGAACAAAGGATATATGACTGAAGCGTTAAGAAAAATAATATCATCAGCTTTTGAAAAAGATAATATATTAAAAATTTTTGCACAATGCAGAAAAGATAATGTAAAAAGCGAAAACGTAATGATAAAATGCGGAATGTATAAATCGGCAAAGCAACCTGAACATAAAATGTATAATGGAGTATTAAAAGAACCTGTAAGATATGAATTAACCGCAGACAGTTATGTTAGGGTATAAGCATTTTCTACATTATTAAAATATGAAAGGATAGCTACCCAAAATGATTATTGTGTAGGAAACTAATATTAAAGGAGACTAATTATGATAAAACCAATAACGAAAGATGATTTACGCGAGTGCTTAAATATTATTCACAAAGGCTTTGAAACGGTTGCTGTAGAATTTGGATTAACAGAGGAAAACTGTCCCGACAGAGGTGGAGCAAGTCTGCCTTATGAAAAGTTGTTGGATGAGTTTGAAAGCGGAGTTTTAATGTTTGCGTATTACAGAAACGATATACCTGTTGGCTTCCTCGCTATAAAAAGATTAGATGATGGAGCTTGCGGTATTAATAATATCGTTGTGCTTCCTGAACACAGGCACAATGGTTATGGTAGAGAATTGCTTGAATTTTGCAAGCAAAAAGCAAAGGATCTTGGTTCGCACGAAATCAGATTCGGTATGATTGACGATAACAAAAGGCTAAGAAAATGGTACGAAGATAACGGCTTTGTTAATATCGGGTATATGAATTATGAGGGTGCGCCGTTTACGGTGGGTAAAATGAAATGTGTATTATGAAATGGGGAAACATATGACATTCTATCACGCAAGCAATCATAAAGATTTAACCGAAATACTTCCGCTTTCGTTTCCAAAAAGCGGCGATGAAAAAGTCTGTTACTTCACTCCTTCGAGAAATTACGCGCTTTTCTACCTGCGCGATTTGGAAATCAACGCTGTTACTGGCGGTGTAAAAGACGATGGAATAATCGATTATGATGAATTTTGCCCGAATCAACTTGAGATTCTTTATAAAGGTAGAAGCGGCTATATATATTCTGTTGAAAACAACAGTGAAATAACTTTAGGGCATACATCCGGTATCTGGACGGCAACCCAGCCCGTTCCAATAACCGCCGTCGAATACATTGACGACGTTTACGCGGAAATATTAAAATTGATAGAATCCGGTGAATGTAAAATCACTCGTTATGAAGATTGGACTGACGGGGAGAAACAAACGCATACAGCTCAAATGAGAAGTTACATCATAAAAAATAAATTTTTCACAGATAAACCAAACCGAACACATTATTTTTACTCAAATTTTTTTGAAAGGAAAGATTACAAACCAATGTCATACAAAATAAACACAAAGTGCATACAATCGGGTTACGCGCCCAAGAACGGCGAGCCGCGCGTGCTGCCGATTTACCAAAGCACGACATATAAATACGAGTCCAGCGAACAGATGGGAAATCTGTTCGACCTCAAGGAAGAGGGTTATTTCTACTCGCGCCTGCAAAATCCCACGAACGATGCCGTTGCCGCGAAGATCTCCGACCTCGAAGGCGGTGTAGCCGCGATTCTGACGTCATCGGGTCAGGCGGCGACGTTCTACTCGGTGTTCAATATCTGCGGCGCGGGCGATCACGTCGTATGTTCGACCGCCATTTACGGGGGCACGTTCAACCTGTTCAACGTCACGATGAGGAAACTCGGCGTTGATTTCACATTCGTTGACCCTGATTCGCCCGAAGAAGAACTGTTAAAGG
>WREN01000072.1 GCA_009779295.1 Oscillospiraceae bacterium
GTTTTATAAATATAAAAAATGAATACAGGCCGATAGCTTTCAATTTTCCCGATGTGGATCTTACAGAATTGAAAAAATCGGGTTACGGCGGAGTCGTGTTATCTTCGGAAGATTTAACATATACTAATATATTGGAGAAGTTAAAAAAACAAAATTTAAAAGCGATCTATTATGACGAAGCCGATAAATCCAAACCGAGCGGATGGACCGGAGGCGAATTCGCCGCGAAATATCCCGAATCAATAAATAAAATGCTGGTCATGAGAGAGTACAGTTGTAATGAAAATGAAACGGTACGCAGGAAAGTTGAAGATGGGACATTAATGTCTGTTGTAGCGTATGACGTGGATTACCATGATATAATTGATTTGCGCGGAAATATTTCAAACGGTTATGTTGATTGGGAAGTGCCGCGCGGGAATTGGGTCATACTGCAATTTTTATGCAGATACAATACGGAATCGCAGCATGTGAATTATTTAAGTTACGAAGCGTCGCAAAAATTTATAAACCTGACATATAAGCGTTTTACGGATAATTTTTCGGAATATATCGATACGGTCGTGGAAATGACGCTTTATCATGACATTCAATATCTCGCGCCCAACAGGCGTTCGTGGGATGATGAATTCAATGAAATATTTTTAAGCGAATACGGATTTGATCCCGCGCCGTATTATCCCGCGCTGTTTTTCGATATCGGGGAACAAACGGCTCATATGAAAGCGTTTCTTATCAATTGCCGGGCGAATATGCTTATAAACGGTTTTTTTAAAGCTGTGTCTGATTTTACAAAGTCGCACGGGTTGTTATCGACAGGTCATGTCGCGGAACCTAAAACAATAGCGTCCCCGTGGATATTCGGCGACGGCATGTTATATCAAAAGTTAGCGGGCGCGGCGGGAATGAATATGGTTCACGCGTATGGGTACGGTGCAAACGGTTTGAAACTCACGTCAAGCGCGGCAAATAATTTCGACAGGGAACTTGTCGTCTGCGAAATATTCGGCGATTACGTTGTATTGGACGAAGATATCATGTACCGCGAAGCTATGAACGTGTTTGGAAAAGGGATTAATTATATAATCCCCAATATGTCGAACCATGCGGAATTCAAAGAATTTCTTCCGGATTTCAACGATTTTGCGGCGCGCTGTCAAACTATGCTGCAATACGGGAGACATGTATGCGATATCGCGGTGATTTATCCGATATATTCGCTGCAATCGCAGATATATATGTTTGAGCAGTCGACGGATAAATTCGAGTTCCCCGCGACGCCGACGAACGCGGACTATATGAATATAATCAATATTATATTGAATTATACATGCCGCGATTTGACGATACTTCATCCGGAAGCATTGGAAGAAAGATGTTATACGAACAACGGTATGCTATATTTGAGCAATGAAGTCAATTTCGAACAGTTTAAAGTCGTCGTTATACCGGGCACTGCAATGATCAGCATAAAAAATCTTCGCCTGATAAAAAAGTTCTACGACGAAGGCGGTAAAATAATCGCCACCACAGAATTGCCGTCGATGGCTTTTGAACTTGGGAATGATGAGGAAGTTAATGAGATTGTAAAACATATCTTTGGTGTGTCAGCGGATGAAATCAATACTTTCACCAATTATTATACGAATAAAAATAATAACGGCGGAGTCGCGTACTTTTTGTTGTCGGAATTGACCGCCGCCGACGGGACGGTGATAGTTGACGCTTTGGTTTTTAATAAAATGCTGGAAAGTTTTAATATTCCGTTTGATATAGAAATATCGGATAAGCCTAAAATCAGCAACAGCGGGATTTTGAATTTGAATCTGCCGGCGTTTATGGTTATGAACGCGCATAATACGTTGAAGAACAGCGGAGTTTTCAATTACATACACCGCAAATACGCGGGCTGTGATATATTTTATATCAGTAATTCAACGAATATCGACTACGAAGGGGAAATATCGTTCCGCGGGAAATATTTAGTTGAGGAATGGAATCCGCATACAGGGAAAATTAAAAAGATCGACTGCGAATACCATGAGCTGAAAGGCGAAGTCTATACAAAAATCGAAGCGAATATAAACAAAATTCAATCGATGTTTTATGTTTGCGTAACAAATAACAAGTGAGGTAATGAACGAATGAAAGCAATTATTTTAGCGGGCGGAAAGGGTACGCGTTTCAACGATGAAGAAAACCCTATGCCGAAAGTATTACGGTTAGCCGACGGAAAACCGCTGCTCGGGCACGTGACCGAAAGCATTAATTATATAAACAAACAGGATATAATGATCGTAGTGGGATACATGAGCGAGGAAGTAATGGAGGCGTTTAACGGACACCGTTTCGTGAAGCAAGGCACGGATGGTTACGGAACCGGTTACGCTTTGAAATGCGGTTACGTAGCGTTGGAACCCATTGACGACAACGACATTATGGTTTTACAGGGCGACACGCCGTTAGTAAAAAGCGAAACATTAAGAAAAATGTGCGAAGAACATATTAACAATAATAGTTCCTGCACATTACTGAGCTGCGTAAGCGAACGGCAATTGCCGTTCGGGCGTATTATACGTAATGCGGACGGGACCGTGAAAGAAATCGTCGAACAAAAGAATTGTACGTCCGAACAATTAAAAATCCGCGAGTTGAATGTGGGGATGTATATATTCGATTCCGTCGATTTGAAAGACGCGCTCGGTAAAATGGAAGAAAATCCGCTGACTAAAGAATATTATCTTACTAACATTATGGAAATCATGTGCCGCGAAACCAAGCGTGTTGACGCGTTTGTGACGTTAGACGAAACGGAAATGTGGGGAGTAAATACGTTCGAGGATTTAAAAGCCGTTGAGGAGATATTAATCAATCGCAGGAAATAATCTCGCTTCAAGGCGATTTATGGCGAAACCTTTCGCGGAAAAATTAGTCTCATACTCTGTCATAATATTGTCCGAATTGTATTCGCTGTTATGCAAATCATATGTGATATTGTCCATGGTAAAACCATTCTCGGACAACTGTTCGATAGAAAAATCGAATAACGGACGGTTATCTGTTTTCAGATATATTTTACCGTTTGCGGTTAAAATATATCTGTAAATATCCAAAAAACTTTTATAAGTCAATCGCCGTTTGTGATGACCCGCTTTAGGCCACGGATCGGAAAAGTTCAGATATATAGATTCGACTTCATTTTCGCCGAAATAATTGAGCAGATTCTTCACGTCGTCGCATATGAAATTAACGTTGGGTATGTTTTCGTTTTTGATTTTTTCCGCGGCGAGCACTATAATATCCGGCACTTTTTCGAGTGCGATAAAATATTTATCCGGATGCCGAGCCGCCAATTCGGTAATAAACCTGCCTTTGCCGCAGCCAATTTCGATTATTACGGGTTTTGATTTTATTTGAGTTTTATCGGTGATGATAATATCCTGACACGCTTCGCGACGTTCGTCACCATGTTTCTTTTTACGGGGGCGCATTTAATACACAACCTTTTTAAACATAAAATTTCAATAAGGAGGACAACACAAAAGTATGGACAAGGAAGCTATACTTATAATGCTTGCGACAAAATTAGATGAATACGGCGTTGACGAAGATGAGATACTGCGTAATGTAAAAATGTTTGAACGTTATTTGGATTCGATGAACCCGCGCGACCTTGAACGTGAACTTAATAATATTGATATAAATGTTATTGCCGAAAGAATATATAATATTATAAAAAATAAGCAAAGATCTATCAAAAAATATGAAGAACCTGCTCCGCAGCCGCCAAAACAAAATATAAAAGTAGTACCGTCGCAATCAATGCTGGCGAAAAAACAAACACTGGAAACAATCCCTTACGAAAAAGTCGAAAAGGTTCCTCCGCCGATTGATTTGGATGTATTGGATGAAGTGCCTGTTGAAATTGAAGAGGACGAACCGGTGAAAGGATCATTGGCGTTTTGGGTGATTTTTATATCGACATTGCCTCTTACATTGACGATTTTATTTGGAATGGCGATAATTTATCTATCCGTTTTTATAGCTTTATCGGCGGCGATAGCCGGATTGGTTGCGGCGTTGGTTGCTATAGTGGCGTCGGGCAGCGCATTGGCGTTGATAAGTTTAATATACGGCATAACCCAAACGTTTTCCGCTATGCCGATCGGTCTGTTTGAATTGGGTTTAGGCTTGATAATCGGCGGTATCGCGATGTTGGGTGGGATCTTAATATATAACTTCGCCGTCAGGTTTTTGCCTTTCACGATTAAAAAGTTTTTAGAATTTACAATTTATTCACTGCAAATGCTGAGAAAATTATTTATACATTTGAAAAAGGAGAGTGTTAAAAGATGAAACCTACGTCGATTATTTTTTTAATACTTTCGATAATCTTGATAGCTTGCGGATTCGGATTATGCTTTGTGGCGAATAACGTTTCACGGGCACAGGGCATTCCGATTTATGCCCAGACGTTTGATGAAAATAACAACAGCATCGAACGTATTGATTTAAATGTCATGGGGATAACCAGAATCAGTCTGACAATTAAAGACGCGGATGTTTTTATTATCAATAAAGCCGAGGAATCATATATTGAACTCGTGAATTTCTATAAGAATACATATGACTTAAAAACAAATTCCAAAACGATTCAATTAGACGATACGATCAACATTTTATCACTTTTGAAATTTACGGAAAACGGCTTTGAGTTTAACGGGCTGAGGTATTATTTAATACCCGATATGTACCGCGAAAAGAAGAAGGTTGTTAATATTTACATTAAAGAAGATGAAGAAATAAAAATTTTCGATATCGACATTAAAGACGGCAATCTTTTTATGAAAGATTTCGTTAAACGCGCGGATTATACCGTAAATGTGGTTAAAGGGGATATATATTTTGATACTATAAGAACATCTTCAATGTTTAATCTCACATTAAATGAAGGAAAATTGACATTTCAAAATTGTTTAATAAATGTAATTAACGCTGATATTAATGCAGGTTATTGTTATTTCAATACATTATCTATTGATTTTGTTGACTACAATTTAACGACGCCGCTTGGTAGAATATATTATGCCGGAGAAGATAAAGGCGGAACATTCAATCAATTTATGCCGATGGCGTCAACTAAACTTAATGTCAATGTAAATGACGGCGATATCTATATTGAGAAAATTGTGAGACCTGCTCCGCCTGGATAAATAATTTATAGCCAAACGAATTTAACGCTCTTTTTAGAAGGGCGTTATTTTTATATTTTTATAAAAAAGTGTTCGTTTAATATTTCATATGACATTTCCTCGTTTTCTATGATGATTTCCGTTACGTTATTACCCTCGAAAATATGGAACATTTTATCATTTATGGTTTTTCGTCCGGTTGGAGTTTTAATTGCTATGATATTCTTTTTATTAAAAATTGAATCAGGATGTTTTTCGCAGTAAAACGACGGCATTTCGTAATCGATATCGAGTTGTTTTTCCTCAGTAAACGAAAAGAACGGTTTCCATTCGCCTTTGTAAAAGTCTGTCAGTACCCAGCCTAAAAATTCATCTTTTTCAAAACTGTAAGTTTCGCCGAACTGTTCCTGAACAACGCCTTCTTCAATCAGCAGTGGGAATCTCGGAGCCCTCTCGCCTACTCCCGCATCGCATAATATTCTGCCGTTTATCAAATCGCTGGTGACGGCAATAACACGGTGGCGGCGCATGGGGATTTGGGTTTCGCCTCTGAGATAACGCGCCATGAAGCTTGACGTTTTATATCCGAGTTCGCGGAGAAACCAATCGAATAAGCTGTTTATTTCAAAACAATAACCGCCCCGATTGTTTACGATCATCTTTTCAAATAGGTTATCATTATCCAAATTTATTGGGATGTTATTAACAATATCAATATTTTCGTATGGAATGTTCATTACATGACAAAATTGAATTTTCTTCAGCAATTCCGCATCAAGTTTAATATCATCTAAGTTTTGTTCTAATCCTAAACGCTTGAAATATTTGACGACTTTTTCTTTATTCATTAAATTCGTTCCTTTCGTTTTTTATATATTTATATATTATAGCATGAATTTTATTAAAAATAAATAGATATTGCAAAAACTTTAATATTATGTTATAATTATCTCCAAATAAAAAGGAGGATGATGTAATGTTGCCAATGTTTAATACTGTATATCATGAAGCTGACTTCTGCGTAGTCGGAGGAGGCTTATCCGGAATGTGCGCAGCTATTGCCGCCGCGCGAGAGGGAACAAAAACCGTTTTGATGCACGAACGCCCTGTATTGGGCGGTAACGCTTCTTCGGAAATCCGTATGTGGATTTGCGGAGCGGGCGGTTCCAATAACCGCGAAACCGGTATCCTTGAGGAAATTCAACTTGAGAGCTTGTATAGGAACCCATATAAAATTTATGCAATATGGGATAGTATTCTGTATGAAAAAGTGAAGTTCGAGCCTAACATCGAATTATTATTAAACTGCTCGTGCTGTGACGCGGAAATGGATGGTAATAAAATCATCAGCGTAACGGGCTGGCAAATGACTACGCAATGCTGGCATGTCGTAAAGGCGAAGAACTTCGCCGATTGTTCGGGCGACAGCGTTCTTGCCCCGTTGACGGGCGCTGAATACAGAATCGGCAGGGAATCAAAATTTGAATTCGGCGAAGAAATCTCAGTTGAGGAAGCGGATAACAAAACTATGGGTATGAGCTGCCTTATACAGGCGCGGAAACTCGATACCCCTGTTACTTTTATTGCTCCCGAATGGGCGACAAAATTAAAAACTGAAGATTTAAAATACCGCAGACCGAATTTAGAGGGCAGCGGTGAGAATTTTTGGTATCTGGAACTCGGCGGCAATCAAAATTCGATCGACGATTCGGAAAAGATACGCGATGAATTAGTAGCGTTGGCTTACGGAATGTGGGACTACATAAAGAACAGCGGGGAATTCGAAGCGGATCTATGGCAGCTTGATTTTCTCGGATTCCTGCCGGGCAAACGTGAATCCAGACGTATGATGGGGAAATACTTGATGACGCAGCTTGACATTTCCGCCGGCGGTATGTTTGAGGATGTGGTCGCGTTCGGCGGATGGCCGCTTGACGACCACGACCCTGACGGATTTTGGCACAGCGGGCGCCCGAACATAAACGGGAAAACGCCGTCGCCTTACGGTATTCCTTACAGGACATTATACTCAAACAATATCGAAAATCTGTTTTTTGCCGGACGGAATATCAGCCTGACACACGCCGCTATGAGTTCTGCGCGCATTATGGCGACTTGCGCGCTGCTGGGGCAGGCGGTCGGAACCGCCGCCGCTTTATCCGTAAAGTATGACACGACTCCCGACGGCGTATATACGGATCATATCAACGAATTGAAGGAAACGTTGATGTTTAACGATTGTTTCCTGCCGTACAATAAACGAACGGTAAGCGAATTGACCGTAAACGCAAACTTATCGTCAAACACATCACCCGCAAATGCGGCAGGCAATATCGAAAACCTGCGCAACGGTATCGACCGCAATAATCATACATACGGCGATGCGGAACAGGGTTTCATGTGTGATTTGGGAGGCTTTATTGATTATAGATTTAATTCAACTATGATGGTCAATAAAGTCCGCATAATTTTCGACAGCGATCTCGACAGAAACACATTGCCCGGCGATGGTGTTGAACGTACCCATACGATGCGGGCAAGCGTGAAGAATGATTCGCCCGTTATGTGCGTACCGAAAACGCTTGTGAAAGAATATCTGATTGAATTGGCCGATGAAAACGGAAATATGTACAGATTCTATAAAGAAACAGAAAACAGAAAACGGTTTGTGACAATAGATATTCAAAAAGAAGTTTCGGCTGTCCGGCTGGTGCCGATAAGTACATGGGGAGAAGACCGCGCGAATATAATTTCGTTCGATTTATATTAAAGGAGAATTATATATGAATAATGATAAAAAAATATTACGCGAACTCGCGTTAAAAGTAGCGGAAATCGCTTCATTGCCTATTCAAAGCGAAAGATTAAAATCATACAAAGCGTTAAACGCGCTTAAACCCGTTCGCCCGATGTTTATGATCGACCAGCTTCCGTGGGGAGAGTTGAACGTTGACGATGAAATGACGTGTCTATGCGAAGACCCTCTTTGTAAACAGTTCGAATGGCAGCTCAGAGAAACTATCTACCGTTTCACGCATATGCCTGACGACAGGGTTGTTACTGCTGATTTCAAAGTTTCGAAGAGCGTCACCTCTACGGGTTACGGATTGACAAGTGATGTAGAGTACATCGGTTTAAGCCAAAGGTACACGAATGTAATTAAAACAGAAGAGGATTTGGAAAAAATCCAATACCCCGTTGTCACCGAAAATAAAGAAGCCTCCGCGAATACTTTGAATATCGCGCATGATATATTTGACGGAATCCTGAACGTCAGGCAGTGCGGGAACGGAGGAATCGTATACGGTCATGTTTGGGATGTTATCAGCTTTATGCGCGGCGTTGAAGATTGTATCATCGATATTATGGACCGTCCGGAATTTGTGCATAAGATGGTTGCGAAGTTTTTCGACGTGTTCTTAAAAAGACTCGACCAAAACGAAGAATTGGGTTTGATCGACGTGGGCGCGCCGACTATTCACTGTACCGGCGCGTATACGGATGAATTACCGGGGTTCAACGGCGAGAGTGACGCGGAACTTGAACAATATTGCTATTCCGCTAAAAATTCATGGACGATGGGCGCGGCGCAGCTGTTTTCAATGGTTTCGCCGGAACACCATGACGAATTTGAGATTGCGTATCAGCAGAAGTGGTATGCGCGTTTCGGATTGGGATATTACGGTTGCTGCGAACCGCTTGATTGGAAGATCGGCGTAATCGGTAAGATTCCAAACGTGCGGAAGATTTCTATGAGTCCGTGGGTGAATTTGGAACGCGGTTCCGAAGCGATGAACGGCAGGTATGTTTTCTCGAATAAGCCGAATCCGGCATTCCTCGCCAACGATGTTGCGTGGGATGCGGATTTGGTCAGGCGCGAACTGCAGGCCGCATGTGACGCCGCGGCTAAGTACGGCAATCCGTGCGAGCTGATTCTAAAGGACGTCAGCACGGTGGGGAATAAACCGCAGCGGCTGTGGGAGTGGGCGAAGATAGCGGGTGAAATCTGCAATTTGTAAGGGGATAAAAAAATAAATTTAAAGAGGGAGCCGGTTTACATGTTAAAGAGCGTTTTACGTGAACAGGGATATATTGAAGAAACAAAATATCCGAAACCCGGATAGCATGGATATGGGTATTATCAACGGTATTAATCGCGGTAGGTACTTACACTTCTATATTCATGATGAAAAACGCATATTATCACAAAATTTTTGATTTCTTTAATGAAATTAACA
>WREN01000073.1 GCA_009779295.1 Oscillospiraceae bacterium
GGACGTATGCCCGTGCTGCTTGAAGCAATCAAACGCATCAAGGACGAATTAGGAGACACAGTTTGCGTAACAGGAAGGACAGCCGCGCCTTTCTCGTCGGTGACATTGCTGTTCGGCATGAGCGAAACATTCATGCTGCTGTACGACAATCCCGAACTCGTGAAGGAGACGCTGAAATTCTTCACCGAGCTGCAAATCAGATGGGGGCAGGCGCAGATAGAAGCCGGGGCTGACGCTATATGGTTCGGCGACTGCAACGCTTCGGGGCATTTAATATCTACGGAGATATACCGTGAGTATGCCTATGACGCTGTTGCAGAAGTTGCAAAAGCGTACAAAGAAGCCGGCGGTTTGACGTTCTATCATGCGAGCGACCACAGCATACCGCACCTTAAATTACAGGCGGAAACTGGAATTTCCGCATTGAGCATGGGTCCGGGCGTGGAATTGGAATCGGTGAAGAAGGAATTGGGCGATAAAGTATGCCTGATGGGAAACATTGATCCGATACTATACTTACTGGAAAAAGATGAGGAATCCGTTTACAACGAAGCGGCGAGGATTGCTAAGCTCGGAATGGTAAACGGCGGCTATATTTTCAACAGCGGCGAAATGATACCGCGAGACACTCCCGCTGAAAATATCAGTGCAATGATAAAAGGCGCGAGAAGCGCCTTGACAAAGAACTAAATTTATGATATATTAATACAGGAGGTATTAAAAATGAAAAAAATTTTAACAATATTATTAGTATTAACGATGATATTTACATTCTCAGCATGTTCGGTAAGCGGTATAGTAAAAGGTCTGACCGGCGGCGCGTTGGACGTCGGGTCAAACATGAAGTGGCCGAAAGATAAGATGGGTTCGGTTCCGGAACTGAAAGGCGCTAAAATCAACAGCATTTTGAACCTCAACGAAGGCACTAGTCTTGTTTTCACTGATTTAAGTACCAAAGACGCGGAAGCCTATTACAAAAAACTCAAGGATGTCAGCAAAGATATTTCCATAATGGGGAAAGATGAGAATAATAAAATATGGTTTACAGGTTATATCAATAATGCGGAAGTTGTGTTCTTTTGTTACGATGGTTCGGGTACATTGGCAACCAGTGTAAAAGAGTATGAAAAATATACCTATCAGATTTTTTACGGAGATGAAGCTAAATGGGATAACAAAGCGTTAAAAAACATCCCGGAATTGAAGAATATCATCGTCACGGTGATGACAATCAATGATGATTCGGTGAGCATAATGTTTAACAATACGGATGTAAACAATGTTAAAAAATATATCGACACGTTGAAAAGTTCAGGATTTTCGGAAGATTTTTCATCTGAATATGACAATGGATTTATGTTCAGCGGGTCAAAAGGCGATATATCTGTATTTATTACATATAACAGTGATTCCACAGATTTCGGGTCTATTACGGTGAATTAAAAAAACGGGAGTTTTAATCCCGTTTTTAATTAATACCCTATAAATTCCAACAAATTCTTTTCGTATATCTGCGCCCTGACTGCTCCTGATATATTCAATTCGTCGTATATCGAATTATCCCTCTCAATCACACTCTTCGCGTAATCTGAATCGTAATGATGCGTCGAACTGTCTACGCCGAACAGAATTCGTTTGGGGAAAGTCACATAACCGACTGTCAGCAGCTTCGTGAGCGCGTCGCGGCGGTAAATCGGAGGAGTGCCCGGAGCAATATCGATGAACAATTGCGACGTTAGGTTATTGCGGTTGCTGTTCCATTTGCCGAAAAGCGCGATACATTCGTCGATCCACGGCCATGAAATATGAGCCATCGCGAACTTTAATCCGTCGATGTTCAACAGATGGTCGAAATTGCCGGGGCGGTTATAATCCGTTGAAGGCGTCTGTGAATACAAAATTCCGGAATGGAATAAAATGGGTTTATTCTTCGACGCGATATGCTTCCAAACAGGAATAGCCCGTTCGTCGAACGGATAGAAATGTCTGCAAATAACTTTAAACCCTCTGATACCTGCCGTTATAGCGTTATCAACCTGCCCGATAGCATCGGGTTCGGTCGGGTCGAGATAGTAAAAAGGGTACAAATTGCCGCTGATTTTCACGAAATCGATCACTTGCTCAAGGCGTTTTTGATTGTAATCGGGGTCTGAATTATTGTTTTGCCAAGATCCTTTCGAGAAAACGATACCGCCGTCTATACCGGCTTCGTTCAGTTTCTCGAGAAAATTTACGTTGTTTTGCTCAGGCGCGCCGCTGTGAATGTGACAGTCTAATATCATTTTTGTTTACTCCTTTTTATTGAACTTTTTTTGAGGTGATTTTAATATGAAAAACATAACTAACGGCGTTTGGGTCACGATGATAACGCCGTTCACAAAAGATAGCAAAATAGATTATTCCGCGGTTGAAGCGTTGGTTGAGTGGTACATTAGCAAGAACGTTGACGGGATTTTCGCGGTTTGCCAGTCGAGCGAGATGTTCTTTCTTTCGTTCGAAGAACGTTTTGAACTCGCGAAATTCGTGATTGAAACCGTAAACAAGAGGGTGGAAGTAATCGTCAGCGGCAACACTCACGACGATGCGGACGTCCAAATCAAAGAAGCCCGCGCTTTTGCTGAATTGGAGCCCGAAGCAATTGTTTTTTTAACCAACAGATTGGATATTGACAAAACTTTAAAAGGAATGCCTGAAGAAACCGCTTTGGGAGTATACGAATGCCCATACCCATCGAAACGATTATTGACTGACAGCGAAATTGAATACCTCGTCAAAAGCGGCAGATTTGTTTTCCTAAAGGACACTTCCTGCGACGCGGAAATCATGCGCAGACGTGCCAAAATGGCGCTGGGAACTCCATTCAAGGTCTATAACGCAAACGCCGCCACGCTCTATGAGACGTTAAAATTCGGCTACAACGGTTATTGCGGAGTAATGGGGAATTTTCATCCGGATCTGTATGCGTGGCTGTATTGGAATCTGAACGATGCGCGGGCGGAGCGGGTTGCGAACTTCCTAAGCATGATGTCGGTCATCGAGTGCAGGGAATATCCGCTGTGCGCGAAGTATTATCTATCGCTGTTTGAGGGGTTGGGAATCAATAAGCTTTGCCGTTCGCGTCCGGATTCGCATGGTCCCGCGCTTGCGCATGAACTAAAAGCCCTCTGCGAAATTTCACGGGAATTGCGGGAGTTTATAGCTTAAAACTTCCAGAAATCATCGCTTTCCTGCTGTTTTGGTTTGGCTCCTTCTTCCAAATACGATGTGATAACTTTCAAAAATTTATAGCCGTACCGATTCAGTTTCACCGTTCCGATACCGCTGATACTGTTCATTTCGCTGAGCGAACGCGGAAGTTTCGAACACATTTCATGCAGCACCGCATCGGTAAAGATCGTATAAGCGGGGATTCCGATGGCCTTTGCCAATTGATTCCTCAATTCCTTTAAACGCTTAAACAGTTCGTTGTCTTTAAATTCCGTTTTTTTAGTTGTAGTTGCAACGGGGGCAACCCGCTTGCAGTTTGAACAGTTGTCGCATTTAGCCGGAGGGGTGTCGCCGAAGTATTTCAGTATGTATTCACGCAAACAAGACGTTAAATTGCAATAGCGTTTTATTTGATACAGGCGGTCGTAGTCTTTGTTTTTGATAGCTTGCTGAACAGCGGGAGTTATATTCGGATTAGGCTCGGTATTGTCTATCAGAAACGAATTGATCCGCACGTCCTGTTCGTTGTACAGTATGATGCAATCGGCGTGAGTGCCATCGCGTCCGGCGCGTCCCGCCTCCTGATAATAATTCTCAATGTTCTTCGGCATGTTGTAATGAATCACGTAAGCAACGTTCGATTTATCTATTCCCATTCCGAACGCGTTTGTAGCGACCATAATTGATTTGCGGTCATAAATAAAGTCGTCCTGATTCATGCGGCGCTCGTCGTCGCTTAAACCCGCGTGGTATCGAGTAGCGGAGAATCCTATTGCGTTCAAATTATAACAAACTTCCTCAACAGTTTTGCGGGTAAGGCAATAAATAATCCCGCATTTATTTTTTTTATCGGATAATATTTCACATAATGACGTCATTTTAGCTTTTGGTTTAATGACTTCAAAATTTAAATTTTTTCTGTCAAAACCTGTCGTTATCACGAAAGGGTCACACAGTTCCAGTATTCGGATAATGTCGTCGCGGACTTCCGACGTCGCGGTTGCGGTGAACGCGCAAACTACCGGTCGTTTTTTAAGTTTCGCGATGAAATCCGTTATCATTAAATAACTCGGGCGAAAGTCATGCCCCCATTGTGAAACGCAGTGCGATTCGTCAACCGCCACCAGCGATATGTCGGCGTTCATCACAAATTCAAGAAAGTTTCCGGAATTTAAACGCTCCGGAGCCGCGTATACTATTTTGTACAAACCGTTCTTCGCGCCGTTGATGATATCGTTGTACTCGTAATATGACAGCGAGCTGTTTATGTAAGCCGCGTCGATTCCCGATTGGGTCATCGAATGAACCTGATCTTTCATCAGCGAGATCAACGGCGATATGACGACGGTTATCCCGTCGAACAATAAAGCCGGAATCTGGTAGCAAATGGATTTCCCCGAACCAGTCGGCATTATTCCGATAGAATCCCGTCCGGACAGAATTTGGTCGATGATCTCGCCTTGACCTTCCCTGAATTCTGTGTAGCCGAAATATTTTGTTAGGATTGTGTGTTTGGTTTGTGTCATATATTACCTGTGTTTTTAATTTATTCATCGTAGGGTCGGAGTTCCATCCCCGACCCTACCAATATTATACCATTCTACATCATCCCTGTCAATATTTCAAAACAAAAATATATTAATCGGGAGGATTTATTGTGGGAAAGATATACCGTGAATATTGCCGGACGTACACTTGGTTTTGCATAAATCAAGAGAGCGGTTCCGCACAGAAACCGCTCCCCTGATTATGTATGGGCGTTTATAATTATTTTTTCGGGATTCTTCTTTTGGTTAAAGCCGTACCGGCAAGAGCTATTACGCCCGCGGTCACGAATATAATTATATTATTGTCGTTCGTTTGGGGAACCGGTGCCGGCGTAACCGGAGCCGTAGAGATTTCACCTGCATTACCGCCGTCTGCGCCTGCTTCCTCTTCAATCACTATCGGAGGAGGTTGAATCTGACTGCCGAGCGTTATATTCACGAAACGTTCAGCGCCTTTTCTCTCGCCGAAAATACCCCATCCAAGATGCGAACCGATTGTACCGCCGTCGAGATGCGGCATACGTATAAGAACAACCGAACCCGTTGTAAACTGATCGCCTTGCGAAACCGTTGCTTTCGGCAGAAAAGCCGCGAACGGAATCTTCATTTCATACCATATGTACGCTCCGTCCATACGCACTGCGGAGTTTTTGCTCACGTCGTCGGCTGTCCATTCGCCCACTTTGCCCGGGGCATTATTGAACCACACGACATAAGTCAGTTCGCCGGTAGTGTCGTTTGCGCCAAGACCGACTTCAATAAACTGATCGTCTGCTATACCGACAGGTCCAAAGCCAAGCTGCATACCGGCAGATTGCCACACCATACCGTCTTCGCCGGAAAGCGGGTTCACGTGTCCTTCTGAACTCGTGCGCGTAAGCACATAAAGATACGTATCATCATAAACCATCCAAATGAGCCAATCTTCGCCTTTTGCTCTCGCGTAAGCGGCATCGTCCCCGTCGGGCACAATAATTGTACGGTCAGCCGCGGTTACAGGCAATGGGTCTCCATAAGCCAATTCGCCGTCATAGAAGCCGTCGATGACAGGCGTTTCTAAAACATGCTGGATTGTGAAGTTGATATTATAGAGATTTGCCGCTTCTTCCCACAACGCTGCTACCGGTGTTATCATTGTTATAACTAAAAATGCTGTAATTAGAACTGCTATGATTTTTTTTAACATAAAAATATCTCCCCTTATAAATTTTTAATGTAGCTATTATTTATTATAGCAAAATTAGGAAAAAAGTCAATACAAAAATTAACTTTTTTTAGAAATTGTAAACAAAATGTAAAAAATAAAGGAGTTCTTGAAATCTGTTAAAAAATATGGTAAAATAGAATGAAAAATTCACACACAGCTTGTTCCTTTGGTGAATAATAAAAAAGTTGTGGTGGAATAACCGAAGGAGGACTATTAAACAAAAATGGCAGTTATCACTATTAAACAGTTGCTCGAAGCAGGCGTGCATTTCGGGCATCACACCAGAAGATGGAACCCCAAAATGGCGGAGTATATCTTCACGGAACGCAACGGTATCTACATCATCGACTTGCAGAAAACCGTTAAAAAGTTCGAGGAAGCGTACATGTTCGTGCGCAACGTATCGACGGACGGCGGGAATATTTTATTCGTAGGCACTAAAAAACAGGCGGCTGACGCGATAAAAGAAGAAGCGTTACGCGCCAATATGTATTACGTCAACGTGCGCTGGCCGGGCGGAATGTTGACGAACTACAAAACAATCAAGAGAAGTATCGCGCGGCTTAACAATCTAAACAAAATGCGCGATGACGGTACTTTCGATCTGCTGCCGAAAAAAGAAGTCGCGGCGCTGCTCAAAGAAACGAACGACCTCGAAAGGAATCTGGGCGGAATCAAAGATATGCCGGAGCTTCCTGCGGCGGTATTCATAGTAGACCCGCGCAAAGAACGGAACGCTGTCGCCGAAGCGAAAAAATTGGGTATACCCGTGGTCGCCATCGTGGATACGAATTGCGACCCTGACGACGCCGATTATATTATTCCGGGCAATGACGACGCAATACGCGCTATTAAGTTGATATCGTCTATTATAGCGGACGCGATTCTTGAGGGCAAACAGGGTTATCAGCTTGAAGATAATACCAGTGTAACAAACGCGGTTATTGAGGAAAAAGCTGAAGCTGAAGAAGAGCAGGACATTGAAGACGCCGCGGGAAAAACAGAATAATAAAATAACGGAGGATTATAAAAAATGGCAGAAATTAGTGCACAAGCCGTAGCGGACTTGAGAGCGAAAACCGGCTGCGGATTAATGGATTGTAAAAAGGCTTTGAAAGAAGCGGACGGCAATTTTGACGAAGCGATAAAATTATTGCGTGAGAGAGGATTGGCTGTAGCGGCTAAAAAGTCCGACAGGATCGCGGCGGAGGGTGTTGTTGATATATTGGTTGAGGGCAATACTGCCGTTATGCTTGAAGTCAACGCGGAAACCGATTTCGTTGCGAAGAACGAAACATTCAAAGATTTCGTTAAAGGCGTTCTTATGACTATACTTGCTAACCGACCGGCTGATATAAACGCTTTACTGGCAGAAAAATTTTCCGGCAGCGATTTTACCGTTGAGGGCGTGCTGAAGGATAAAATATTCACTATCGGTGAAAATATGAACATCCGTCGTTTCATGATCGTTGACGGAATTATGAGCACGTATATTCACGGCAAAGGTCAAACCGGCGTTATCGTTACGTTCGATGCGGACGATACCGCGGTTGCAAACGAGGGATTCAAAGAAATGACGAAAAATATCGCGTTACAGGTAGCGGCTTTACCGAGTTCGTATGTTAATAAGAGCGACGTTCCCGAATCGGTTATCAATGAGGAAAAAGAAATTCTCGTAAACCAAATCAAGAACGATCCGGCGACCAGCAACAAACCGCAAGCCGTTATTGACAAGATGGTTATCGGCAGGCTCGGTAAATTCTACGAGACGAATTGTCTCGCTGAACAGACGTATGTCAAAGACAGCGCTGTAACTGTCGGCAAATATGTCGAAGCAACGGCTAAAGAATTCGGCGGCGCAATTAAGATCAAGAATTTCCATCGTTATGATAAAGGCGAAGGTCTCCAGAAAAGAGAAGACAATTTCGCTGAAGAAATTGCTAAACTTACAAAATGATTTAGTTATAACCTGTCATAAAGAAAAAATGACAGGTTATAACTATATTATAGCTAATATATTTACAAAGTTGTTATTATTAAGTAATGAATTTATGTTAAAATAATAAATACGCATACATGCGTTTGCATACATGCGTTTAGAAGTGAGGTTGCATTTGTGAACAAAACCCCTTGTTACAAAAGAGTATTAATCAAACTATCCGGCGAGGCGCTTGCCGTCGATACGGAGGAAATCCTGAACTACGACGTGGTGAGCAGCATATGCCAAACTATCAAAGAATGTGTCGATATGGGCGTTGAAGTTGCTTTAGTCGTAGGATCGGGCAACATCTGGCGCGGCAGGCAAGGCGTATATATGGACCGCACGCGCGCCGACCATATGGGAATGTTAGCTACGGCGATAAATTCGCTCGCTTTACAAGACGCGCTTGAGCAAATCGGCATAGACACGAGAGTCTTGACCGCTATCGAAATGAAAGAAATTGCCGAGCCGTATATCCGAAACCGCGCGGTGCATCATCTTGAACTCGGCAGGGTAGTGATATTCGGGTGTGGAATAGGCAGTCCGTTCTTCTCGACGGATACGGCTGCTGTTTTACGCGGCGCGGAAATCAACGCCGATATAGTTTTACTCGCCAAGAATATCGACGGAGTTTATACCGCCGACCCAAAAATCGATCCCGACGCGACTAAACTCGAATCGATAAGCTATATGGAAATACTTAATAACCATCTTACGGTCATGGACACAACGGCAACGTCTCTCAGCATGGAAAACGACATACCGATACTATTGTTCGGGCTTGACGATCCGAATAACATAATTAAAGCAGTTATGGGCGAAGAAATAGGAACTATAGTAAGAGGAGGAAAATAAAAATGAAACTTAACACCAAAGAATATGAAGAGAAGATGAAAAAATCGATAGCCGTTTACGGTCAGGAACTCGCTACAATCAGAGCGGGCAGGGCTAATCCCGCCGTGCTTGAAAAGATAACGGTCGATTATTTCGGCACAGCTACGCCGATCAATCAAATGGCGGAAGTGAAAGTACCTGACGCAAGAACTATAGTTATCGTTCCGTGGGATGCGAGCACATTGAAAACAATCGAGAAGGCGATACAAACGTCGGATTTGGGAATCCAGCCGCAGAACGACGGAAAGATAATACGTTTGAGTTTTCCGCAATTGACGGAGGAAAGACGTAAAGACTTATCGAAGCAGATACAAAAAATGGGCGAGGAAGTCAAAGTAGCTGTACGGAACATCCGCCGTGACGCGAATGAGAAGTGTAAGGAAATGAAGAAGAAGAGCGAAATGACCGAAGACGAACAGAAGCAGTCAGAGAAGTCGGTTCAGGACTTGACGGATAAATACATCAAAGAAGTTGACGTCGTAACCGCCGCCAAAGAAAAGGAAATAATGTCGATATAACTATGGAA
>WREN01000074.1 GCA_009779295.1 Oscillospiraceae bacterium
ATGCCGCTTATGCAATGGCTTCACGAAAAGATTTTCCCCGCCGAGGATAAATTGACCGCAGAAGACGTTTACACCGCGTCTAAGTTCGCGATCGCGGAAATGTTGAGGAATGGTATAGTTTCGTTCACGGAGATGTACAACGACTGCGACAGAATTTCGCAAGCCGCGATTGAAACGGGAATCAAGGCTAACATAAGCCGTGCGTTGATGTTAAATCCAAGTATAAAAGATAACCATCGTTTCGATGAATCGGTCGATTTGTTCAAAAATTATCATAATACGGGGGACGGCAGAATAAAAATAGATATGTCCCTGCACTCCGAATATTTGAACACTTTCGAAGTCTGCCAAGAGTTCGCGGCGTACACGAAATCCATCGGCGCGAACATGCACGTCCACATCTCCGAAACGCTCGGCGAACACACCGAATGTATCGCACGTCACAACAAAACCCCCGCGCAATTCATGTACGATTCGGGCGTGTTCGACAATCCGACGCTCGCGGCGCACTGCGTTCACGTGAGCAAGGAGGATATGGACATCTTCAAAGAGAAGAACGTTTCCGTCGCGCACAATCCGGTGAGCAATCTGAAACTCGGCAGTGGTGTGATGGATTTGCCATCCATGTTGGAGAAGGGAATAAACGTCGCGTTCGGTACGGACGGCTGCGCGTCGAACAACACGCACGATATAATGAAAGAGATGTACACCGCCGCGATCCTGCACAAAGGAGTGAACATGAAAGCGGACATTATTAAATCAAAAGACGTAATTAAAATGGCGACGGAAAACGGCGCGGTTTCTCAATGCAGGAAAGATTGCGGGAAAATCGAAGCCGGCTGCAAGGCCGATTTGATTTTAATAAATCTGGACGAGATAAATAATCTGCCTTATTACGATACGGACTCGGTCGTGTACAGCATGAACTCGTCGAATGTGGCGCTGACGATGGTTGACGGGAAGATTTTGTACGAAAACGGCGAGTTCACCACGCTTGATATTGAGCGTTTAAAATATGAAATGAGGAATATTAGTGCGGAAAAATACGGCGCCATCAAGTAAGAAAAACTTATTCTTTTCCGGCGTATTGATATTAACGTTATCGAATTTACTTATAAAAGTTATCGGAGCTATGTATAAAATCCCTCTAACCAATATCATCGGAGATGAGGGTATGGGATATTTTAGCGTAGCTAACCGTATATATGTTTGGTTTTATATGCTTTCCACCGCAGGCTTGCCGATAGCTTTGGCGAAAATGATTTCGGAAAGCCGCACGAAAAATAATATCCGCGAAATAAAAAAAATATATAATATCGCTCTGAAATCATTTTTGATTATCGGTTTTACCGGAATGGCGGTAATGATACTTGGCTCAAGGTTATTCGGAATAGCTATGAAATCCGAAGCGACGTACATGTGTATTATCGCAATCGCGCCGACATTGTTTTTTGTTTGCGTTTCGAGCGCGATGCGCGGATTTTTTCAAGGGTATCAGAATATGTTCCCGACTGCGATTTCGCAAATCCTTGAAGCCGCCGGTAAATTGATTCTGGGAATTTTATTTACTTTATACGCGATGGATCAAGGATATGAATTGCCGTTAGTGGCGGCGTTCGCAATTGCCGGGCTTACGATCGGCGCGGCGGCAGGAATGTTGTTTCTTATGATCGTAAAATTTTTCCACAAAGATGAAATTATTCAGGACGAATCTTTACCTGTTCGTGATAATAAATCTCTTCTAATAACGCTTGTGAAACTCGCCGTGCCTATAACTATAAGTGCGTCCATAATGAGTTTGACAGATTTAATCGACGTTTTTTTAATACTGCGGAGGTTGCAGGACATTGGATTTACTGAAGCAACTGCGCAAGCTATAAACGGAAATTACACCCAATATGCTGTCACATTGTTAAATTTCCCTCCAATTCTGATTTATCCGATTTCATATTCGATAATGCCGTTGATTGCGGGAGCGTTAGCGGCGAACGATAAACTCAAAGCAATCACGGCAAGCAAAACGGCAATCAAAGTCGCGGCGATAATAGCGATTCCCTGCGCTTTGGGAATGTCAGTGCTTTCTAAACCGATACTTAATATATTCTTTGTAAGGGACGCATCCGTGGATATGGCGGCACCGTTATTATCTATTCTTGCGCCGTCGGTGTTTTTTATAGGAATGTTATCCGTCACGAACGCGATATTGCAAGCGAACGGGTTTGTGAGGAAACCGATCATTTCAATGCTTTGCGGCGCGGCGGGGAAACTTATAATCAGCACGACGCTCATCGGAATACCCGCAGTCGGCATATACGGCGCGCCGATTGGAACGTTCGTGTGCTATCTGATAATCACGGCTATGAATTTATACTTCTTGTCAAAGTACGTGGGAATCACTCCGGGCATAATTAAAATATTTTTCCGCCCGTTGATAGCGGCGGTAGCGTGCGCGCTGGCGGCAATCGGAGCGAACTTGTTTTTTACAATGATAATCCCCGGCAGGATCGCTACATTGGGCTCTATCGCTGTCGCCGGATTAATTTATGTAATAATTCTCTTCCTTATTAAAGGCATAACGCAGGACGACATATTAATGATGCCAAAAGGAACCAAAATATTAAAAATATTACAAAAAATCAAATTGATGTAAAGGAATTATAAAAAGATGTATAAATTCAACGATTTACGGGCAATAATGGAATTATTACGTTCAGAAAACGGTTGTCCGTGGGACAAGGAACAAACGCACAAAAGCATACGAAACAATTTCATAGAGGAAACATATGAAGTCGTCGAAGCCATCGACAACGAAGATTCAGCTTTACTCCGAGAAGAACTCGGCGACGTTTTATTGCAGGTAATATTCCATTGCCGCATATCAGAGGAAGCGGGCGAATTTTCGGTTGACGAAGTCATTGATGAAATATGTAAAAAATTAATCGAACGCCACCCGCATATCTTTGCAGACGTGAAAGTTGAGAACACCGGAGAAGTTTTAAAAAATTGGGAAGCAATCAAACAAGAGAAAAAGGGAAGGGAAACAATTAAAGAAAAGCTCGAAGGCGTATCTAAAGCGTTACCCGCGCTCATGCGCGCGGCTAAGCTTTCAAAAAAATCCGGTATGGAAATCGAAGAATTGGAAATTTCTGCTAACGAAGAATCCATTGGAGAAGAGTTATTTAAGCTGTCCGCGTACGCCGAAAAACATAATATTAACGCCGAACAGGCATTATTTACCAAATGTGAGAGATTTATTGAAAATTTTTTAGAAAATTAGGAAAAATTTTTACAAAATCTCTTGAAAATTATTGAAAATAATGTTATACTATCAAAGACATGATATAAATCATAGAAAGGTGAGTAAAAAATGATTACCAAGACAAATATTATTGATGCTGTCGCAAAAAAAACAGGATTAAAAAAGAAAGATGTTGAAGCATCCGTTAATGCGTTTATTGAAGTAATAGGAGAATCAATCGCTCAAAGCGAAAAAGTGCAAATTGTTGGATTTGGAACTTTTGAAGTAAAAGAGCGCGCTGCCAGAACGGCAAGGAATCCGCGTACCGGTGAAGCCATAGATGTTGGTCCATCCAAACATATATCATTTGCGGCGGGTAAATCATTAAAAGATTCCGTGAACTAAAACAGTAGAGAACTGTAGTTAATAATGAGGCTCGATAAATTTTTAAAAGTATCCCGCATTATTAAAAGGCGTACTGTCGCCAATGACGCGTGCGATAACGAGCACGTTACCGTAAACGGCAGAAACGCCAAAGCATCTTATGATGTTAAAGAAAATGATATATTGGAAATAACATTTGGCGAAAGAAAGTTGAGAGTTAAGGTTCTCAGCGTTAAAGAACACGCATTAAAGGCAGACGCGGCGTCGATGTATGAGGTGATAAATTAAGAATATTTTTATATACCACATAACGCCGACGCACAATATCAACACATTGATCCGCAACACCATGATTTTAACGGTATTGAGGATGTTGTAGTTTTGGCTAATACAGCATCCTCATGCGAACCGTACCAGGAGAAGTATATGTTCAAATTAAAATTAAATATGAATTTCAGGATGAATTTTTTTGTCAAAACGGCAATTTTTACTTTTATTTTCTTTTGTATCATATCAATTATAAATTTGCAGTTTAATTTAAAAGAATTAAAAAATGAAAGAATTTCGCTTGAACAAAGAATTTCCGATTCAAACGATATAATTGAACAATTATCCGACCAGCTTGCTCAGCCGTACGATGACGAATATATCAAACGTATAGCGAAAGACAAGTTGAATTACCGTATGCCCGATGAAATTATTTATTATAACGATTTATTAAAGTAGAAACCGCAAACTGCGGATGTAGTTCTAAAGGAGGAGCAATTAACTGCATGTCAATTGAAGTTGGCGTAATATTAGAGGGGAAAGTTACCGGTATTTCTAATTTCGGTGCGTTCATAGCGCTGCCGGACGGGAAAAGCGGTATGGTACATATTTCAGAAATATCATCAAATTATGTCAAGGAAATCCGCGATTACATTAAAGAAGGGGATCAAGTTAAAGTAAAAGTAATCTCTGTTGACGAACGCGGGAAAATAGGGCTTTCAATCAAAAAGGCTCAGGAAGAATCAGCGCCTCCGGAAGTAAAAAAATCTATAGACGCGCCGGTAGAGTATATCAATCCGAATTCAAAGAAACGTTCCGCAACAAGTACGGGCGACGCTTTTGAGGATATGCTGAATAAATTCAAAGCGGACAGCGACGAAAAAATATCCGATTTGAAAAAAGTAACGGATTCAAAACGCAGCAGCGCAGGTTTTCAAAGAAAAAACACAAACAAATATTGATTTATTTTTAATAATAGGTTATAATGTATACTGTATAACAATAGATGTTGTACAGTTTATTTTATTTTGTAGGGCAAACCTTGTGTTTGCCCGTGAAAAGGACGAATTTTATGTACAATGATATAACAATAATCGGTGCTGGACCTGCCGGAATGTCCGCCGCAGTTTACGCGGCGCGCGCAGGATGCAGCGTTGCGCTGATCGAAGAAACGGTTCCGGGCGGGCAGATTGTTACAACCAATGAAGTGAATAATTATTTGGGTTTCATCAATATCGACGCGACCGAACTCGCTTTAAAGATGGCGGAACACGTAAGCAGTTTCGGTATCGATATAAAATATGAATCCGTGAAAAGTATCGATGTCAGCGGAGAAATTAAAAAAGTTTTCACGAAGAAGAATATTTACGAATCGAAGGTCGTGATAATCGCGGCCGGAGTTAAGCGGCGTATGCTGGATGTCGAAGGTGAAATGAAATTCCGCGGACGCGGAGTTTCATATTGCGCGGTGTGCGACGGAATGTTTTTCAAGGATAAAACTGCGGCGGTTGTAGGCGGCGGGTTTACGGCTATCGAGGACGCGATGTATCTTTCGAACATCTGCAAAAAAGTTTATCTGATACACAGAAGAAACGAATTCCGCGCGGAAGGTACGATTATCGAACAGCTTAAAAACTATAACAATATAGAATTAGTAATGAATTCCGTAGTGACTTCAATCGACGGCGATAAAAAATTCGATGCGATTATGGTGAATAATGAACGGCAAATCGAACTCGACTGTGTTTTCGTTGCGATCGGTATGGAACCGTCCGCGCAATTTATTACAAGTGATATTCATTGCGACGAAAATAATTATATCCTAACCGACGAAAACATGATGACGAATATAAACGGCGTATTCGCGGCGGGGGATATTCGCAAATCGAATTTGAAACAAATAATCACGGCGGCTTCCGACGGCGCTATCGCCGGAACCAAAGCCGCGAAGTATGTAAAGGAGTAACGGAATCCCACCACCGCTGCGGCGGTCCCCCTCCCTTTAACAAGGGAGGTAATGGAGGTAAAGAAAGGAATTAACATGAAAATTGAAAACGTTAAAATTTTCACAATGGATGAAGAAGTTAAAATCATCGATTGCGGTTATGTTTGTTTCGAAAACAATCGAATAACCGAAATCGGTAAATGTAATGGCGATGGAAGTAACGGCTGGTTATTTCCGGGGTTTATCGACGCGCACACGCATTTGGGATTGATTGAGGATTCGCTTTCGTTCGAGGGCGACGACATCAACGAAACCGGCGACCCTTTTGTGCCGCATTTGAGGAGCATAGACGCGATCAATCCCCTCGACCGTACATTTGAGGAGGCACGGCAAAACGGCGTCACGTGCGTTGCCGCAGGGCCGGGCAGCGCGAATCCTATCGGCGGGCAGATATGCGTATTGAAAACCGCAGGCAGACGAATTGATGATATGGTTATCAAAGAACCCGCCGCGTTGAAATTCGCGTTCGGCGAGAATCCAAAAATGGTTTATCACGGCAAAAATCAAATGCCGGAAACCCGCATGACAACAGCGGCGATAATCAGGGAGAATCTATTCAAAGCGGTAAAATATAATACCGCGATGGATAAAGCGAACGAACCGATCGAAGACGCGCCGGACGAACCGGATTTTGATATTAAGTTGGAATCGCTGCGGCGTGTAATCAAAGGTGACATTCCCGCGCATTTTCACGCGCACCGCGCCGATGATATTTTTACGGCTATACGGATCGCGAAAGAGTTTAATTTGAAATATGTTTTGATACATTGTACGGAAGGGCATTTGATAGCTGACGAACTCGCGAAAGAAAACGTCTGCGCCGTGATTGGTCCGAACATATGCGACCGCTCGAAACCGGAATTGAAATCGCTGACGTTTGAGAATCCGAAAATTCTCGACGAAAATAATATTAAAATTTGCATAACGACAGATCATCCGGTTATTCCCGTGAATTATCTGACGCTTTGCGCGGCGCTGGCGGTCAAGTCTGGCATGGATATGTACAATGCGTTCAAAGCGATAACGATCAACCCTGCTGAGATTCTCGGCGTTGATGATAGAATTGGCTCGATAAAAATCGGTAAAGACGCGGATTTGGTTTTGTTTGACGGCAATCCGCTTGATATTATGACGAAAGTTAAAAAGGTTTGGATCAATGGCACGGAGTGTTAGAAAACGAGGAATAATTAACTACGGCTTGTTAATATTAACAAGTCTATTGTTAATATTGTGCGTGGTTTTAATAATAATGTTTGTCAATCAAAACGCGAAAGAAACGTTTTCGAATCAATCCGAATACGAATCGGAAATCAATAATTTAAAACAAGAATTAAAACAACTAAATGAAGAATACGAAAAATTAAAAAACCGCAACAACGATACTGCGGAACTCGCGGCGATGCGTGAGGTGATTGCTGAAAAAGAAAATGAAATCATGCGGCTGCAAGCGGAGATTAATAAAATTGAAGGCATAGAATATTTCGATATAAACGCGCAAATGGAAATTATGAGGCAAATTTACGAATTTTTGCATAATCCGCCGCTTATCAATGAAGGAGAAGTTCCGAAAATTGCATTGTATTATGAAGATATTTACAACGGATATAAATTTACATACAACGCGGATACGGAATTCGACTCGGCGAGTTTGATTAAATTGCCGTTCACGCTGTCGATTTTCAAAAACGCGTCCATTGAATATATTAATACTTTAGGAGTCGAAGAACCGGAATTGAAATACGATTTCGCGAAAATATTCAAATACAGCGAAGAGTTTCATCAAAAGGGATCGGGGAAGATTATCGACCAACCCGAAGGTACGGAATATACATATCTTGAATTGTTCCAGTATTTGTTGAAGTACAGCGATAACGTCGCGTATTCGATATTGCGGCAGGAGTACAATATTTGGGATATGCGGAGCTACGTAAATTCCGCGAAACTCACGTCAATGGATAAAACGATGTCGAACATGTCCGCTGCCGACGGCGGGCAAATCTTGAAAGACGTTTACGAATTTACAAACTCAAGTGCGGTTTATGCCGAAATAATGCTGAACAGTATGATAAATTCCTCGCACACCGTGATGATAGCAAACGGCGTTTACCCCGATAAAACCGCGCACAAGTACGGTTGGGATACCGGCGCGTATCATGACATGGGAATCGTTTACAACGAAAATCCTTACGTGATTGTTTTTCTATCGAATCTCGACAGGGGCGGAACGGTGATCAATGAGTATGTGCAGTCGATTGTTAAGTTGATTGCGAAATTGCATGAGAATTTTTATAAGGTGGGTGTGCAATAATGAATTTTAAAATTCACGGATTATTAATTGAAGACGCTTATGAACGAGCTGTATGTCATGTTTCTTCGTGGCGTTCGGCGTATAAAGGTATTGTTCCCGATGATGTATTGGATAATTTATCAGTAGATGAATTGACGGAAAAATTTAAAAAAGAATTAGAAACAAAATTTTACTCATATTATTGCGCAGTTTATAATGGTAAAATAATAGGACATTTTTGTTTCGGCAAAAGCCTCGATGAAGATAAACCAAATGCTGGTGAAGTACGTGGTATTTATTTAATAGAAGAATTTTGGGATAAAGGTTATGGCAAAGCAATGATGAATTTTGCTGTCAATTCATTAAAAGAAAAAGGATATAAAGAAATAATTGTTTGGGTTCTTGAAGAAAACCACAGAGCAAGACGATTTTATGAAAAATGCGGGTTTGTTTTTGACGGAAAGAAACAAGATATTATTATAGGTAAGCCCATCCCAGAAATTAGATATTCGCTTAACTAAGAGATGCACTACAGCATCCCTTTTAATAAAAACTAAAAAAACTTTACTAACCGAATATGCCTTTTTTCTACTATATAATTGAAAGCAAAAATTATTACGGTAGGAGGCGAGATTTTGAATAAAGAAACGTCTGACAAGTTAATAACAGACGCGGCAAAAACGTTGTTCTCTTATTGCCGCGCCCGTACCAATTCAAAAGAAGAAGCGGAGGATTTATCGCAGGAGATTCTGCTCGAACTTTTGAAAACGCGTGAAAATTTGCGCGACGACAAAGCGTTTTACGGTTTTATGTGGGCGGTTGCCGGCAATGTCTACAAATACTGGTGTAAAAAACGTAAAAAGATTATTGAATGCGAGCTTGATGAAAACATTACTGATGACAACGTTCCGTTAGATGAATTGCTTGAAAAAGAATCGGATTTAAAATTGTTATACCGCGAACTTGGTTTATTAGCATCACAGTACAGACAAGTTGTAATCCTATACTATTTCAATAGACCACTTGCGAAATCAAAAAACATGTGATAAAATGTGGATATGAAATATAAAAACAAGGAAAAGTACAGCGACGCGAAATTCCGTCGCATAGTAGGAATGAGAAGAGCGACAT
>WREN01000075.1 GCA_009779295.1 Oscillospiraceae bacterium
ACATTTGAACGGCGTCACGAGCGGAACGTATAACGGCAACATTATCTATGGCTGGAACTGGATTTGGCCGACGCAAGGCGAAATGGGATTCGGCGGCTGGCAGACGAAATTACTGGAAGCGTCGCTCTTAAAAGACGGTACGCCGATTGAGTTCGAACAAAAAGGTCACAGAATCCTCCTCAAAAACCTGCCGAAAGAAGCTCCGGACAAGAACGCAAGCGTCAGCGTAATCAAACTCGTATTCGAAGAAAGACCATCCTGCATATTCGCGTCATATTACCCGCAAATGCACGCCGGTCGCGAATGGACTACAGAGAAAATATAAATGTTCACAAAAGAAGATGTAGACTATATCCGAAAATTAGCGTCGGAATTAAAAGAAATTGCACAGAACCCAATACACGCCGAAAATATCATCCGATGGAAAAACCATAACTCGCTTAAAGGCGACAAACCTATGGTTTTCGTTCATCCGGACGGCGCGTGGCGCGAACTTCTGCCGTATGACAGCCTTGTCTGCGCGGACGGTTACTTAAAGGGGATCGAATATCAATTGCGGCAGAAATTGATCCGCGCGGAATATGTCAGGGACGATGTGCCGATTATCGGCGAGATCATCGTGCGCAAGCATATTTCAAATACGATGTGGGGAATCCACCCGAAATTCAATTACAGCGCACAAAATAATGGGGCTGGTTGTTACAGCCCCATTATTGAAACGGTGTCAGATTGGGAGAAATTGTTGTTCCCTGTAATCGGTTACGATGAAGTTTCTACTATGAAAATGTTCGAAGATGTTTCGGAATGTTTCGGTGATATATTGCCTGTAAGGCTTGTCGGGATAACAAATTTCAGTTTTCATCTCATGCACTGGTATTGCGATTACCGCGGGCTTGACGCTATGCTGTCGGATTTGTACGACGAACCGGATACGGTTCATTCCGTTATGCGGTTCTTTACGGACGGAATCAAGCACATGCTCAAACAATACGAAGATTTGGGTTTAGTTTCAGGCAACGCCGACGACACCTTCCACTATACCGGAGGTATCGGGTATACAGATGAATTGCCGTCGGAAACTAACAAACTCTCGGACGTTTGGGCTTCTGCCGAAGCGCAGGAGTTTTCGTGCGTTTCGCCGGAAATGCACGAGGAATTCGTTTTGCAATACGAACGCGAAATCATGGAGCATTTCGGATTGAACGGCTACGGCTGCTGCGATGATTTAAGCAGGAATTTACCGAATGTGTTGAAGATGAAGAACCTGCGGCGTGTCGCGGTATGTCCGTGGGCAGATATTGCGGAGTTTACGCCTGTGCTGAAGAAGAATTACATAATGACGTGGAAACCTCAGCCCGCGCATTTGGCGTATGACAAATTGAACGAGGATGAAATTTTCGCAGAGCTTTCCGATGGAATTAGGAAAGCCGACGGCGGTATATTGGAATTGATCCTGCGCGACACGCATACCTGCCGAAATGAACCGGAACGGTTCAATAGATGGATAGAAATCGCAAGGAAGGCAATAGGGTAAAAACACCCCCGCCTGAGGGCGTGTTTTTACTTCTCATCCGTTTCATAAGTCCCATCTTTGAAATGTTTCTTGAGCAATGCCTTTTTACCCATTTTATACGCGAAGATAAACACTACCGCTTCGATTGCCAAAGCCGCGAGAAGACCGCAAATAGGCTGAACTGCGTTGAACTTTTCATTATATATGTCAATATTGGGACTGAATACGGTATGCGGGTTCAATATAACAAATAAATCAGTCATGTGCGTACTTTCCCAAATCGCATTTGGGATGACTAACATGAACGCATATATTACCGTTATAATATGAAAGTTAAAATTATATATCTTATTTTTTCCGTTTACAAAGCCGAAATGTGAAATTATTTTATACAAAACTGCACAATATACTAAAAATACGATAAATCTTACAACAATATAGACAGTTTCAACATTACCAATACCAACGATTTTTTCTATTAATCCGCCAAAAATTGTGAGTGTTAAATAGCCTGCCGAGAATAAAACACCGTAAGTAAGAGCAAATATAATAAACATTTGCAACCACATACGTTTTAGATAATCTGAAAAATTTTTCCTATGCAATGTTGCGAATTGCAAACATGGTATTAACGAGAAGATACCAATGATTGGAAATGAAACAATGTAGATTATCATTATTATGCCCTGTACCGCTTGATTATTGGGATTTGCGATTAATGAAGCCTGAATCGCAAATAATGCCGCAAAAAGTATCAGCGCAATGATTAAATTAGTGATGAAGATTTTGTTAGTGTTTTTCATTGTGGTTATCCTCCTTTTTATTATCATCATATGATGATGTGTTATTTGATTCTATTATATCACACAATTTTATTCTTGTCAATACCTTTTTGAAAATTATTTTAAAAATTCAAAAAACGCCTGAGGCGTTTTTTTTGATTTAATTTTCATCCGTTTCATATATTCCCTCTTTGATATGCTTTTGCAGCAGATATTTCCTGCCTTTTTTATACACGATAATAAAAATCACCATTTCGATTATAATCGTCGCAAAAATTGAAATAATCATGAACGATATGTTGAACTTTGGATCTTCTATCGGAATATGTACGCTGAAAATGTTATGCGGTACGGGAGCGGATATTAAAATAATCTGGCAAATTGTTACAGGTATAATTAACATATATGCGTATACCATATTCAAAATTAAAAACTTTTCGTTATATATCTTTTTCATCGCATGTATATAACCAAGTTCATCGACCCATTTCCAAACTAACGTAACATATGCTATGAATGTCAGAATTTTAAATATATAACCTTTTAAAATCGGATTATGTAATAACAATCCACCGAATACAAAAGAATACAAAAACATTCCCGCAACCGATACTATTAAATGTGAAAAAAACAGTACGATTATTATTTCCCAAATTCTTTTGAAATAATAAAACCAATTATTTTTATTCGCTATTCCGAATAAAACCGCCGCTAATACTGTTATCAATACAGGTAAAAGTAAAGAAATTAACAATATTAACGGATAAATATATATCGCCGAATAACTGTTTTTCGCAACGTAAAAAACAATCATACTCCAAACGAAAACTCCGGAAAAAATCAATATAGCGACGATAAAATTTACCCAATAAACATTTCTTTTATTAATTATTTTTATTTTGATAGATTAATTCCCTCCCAGTCTGAATTAGCATTAACTCCCATATACGCGACAATCGTCGGCGCAATATCGATAATATTCGCCGTTTTGATTTTATCCGCGTCGATTTGTTTTGCCAATTCGCCGCCGAATATTATCGGAATCGTCATATCTTCCGGGCAGTCAGAACCGTGACCGCGTCCGTGACCGCCGTGATCGGTGGTGATTATCATACTGTATTCTTCGGGCATTGCGTCATAAATCAGTTTTATATTATCCCAAATTGAACTTATCCCAACTCTGTATTCTTCGCTCGTAAACCCGATTCCGTGACCTAAACTGTCCGGCAACCCGAAATACACGAAAGTAAAATCTAAATAGTTCTCTTTCAGACATTCAATCACTTGCGCGGTATTCTTCGGCATTGTGTTTTCGTATGATAATTGTCCGCCGCTGTAAAAACTGGCACGGGTGATATTTGCCGGACGAACCAAATCCCGAATCTCTTCCCAGTCGTAGAACATTCCGCTGGTCTTTCCCGCGTCTTTCAAAACTTCGCACAATCCCTTGACCGGCCTCACTTGCGGAACATATGTGTTCGTTATTATTCCGTGGCGGTCGGGGGCTACGCTATGGAAAAGTGACATATGACAAGGCAGAGTGACCGACGGCATAACCGTTTGACCTTCCATTGTGTAAACGCTCTTGCTCAAGAATTCATCAACGAAAGGATTTCCGCAATTCATTACAAAATCGGGTCTCATTCCGTCCGCAACCAACAATAATACTTTGTTTCCCATAATTATCTATTTCCTTCCAAATTATAAATTTTATAAATTATTTTCCTGTATGTCAACATTTAATATCTCGCCGATAACCGATATATCGATATATTTCAATACTCCATGTATCAATATGTTCGGCGTTATATTATAAAATTCCGTTCTCACTATGTCTTCGTAATTTTGCATTTTGCCGAAACTATAGATTTGCTCAGCGCCTGCCAACAACGCTCCGGCAAACAATGTATACAATATTCCGTTGTCAGCGCCCGCAAGCGATACTTCCGCGAATCCTGCCGTGTCTTTTACATAATCAAACGCGCGCAGTACATCATATACTCTGAGTGCGGTCAACGAAGTTTTCAACATCGTTGCGTCACAGTTAAATTTAAATTCGCTGCCGAACAATATGCCGTATTTATTTTTATATACTAATCCCTCTGCGCTACGGTATTTAACGGCGCCCGTTCCACGCGGGTCGAATACGAATACGCTTCCCTTTTCCAGCAATTTCGTGATTTGTTCGCTGTATTTTTGTACGTTACCCGTTGAATCGTCTCCGACAAATACGGTGCAATGGTATTTCGGGCTGTCCGCGGCGGTTATCATTAGTCCGGCTACACAAATGCCGGTTTCGCTGAAAAAGAATGTATGCTGCCATGTAACGTCCTCGTATGTACCGTTCGTCAAAACGCGCGGATATATAATCTTTTCCCGCACGTTAATATCTTGCGGGAAGTTGAGGAGTTCGGTGATACGATCCTTCAACTGCGATTTATTTTGCGGCGGTGAATATTTATTATCATTCAAAAAATCAAGGTTATAACGGTATACATTCTTCACATCCGAAAATTCTTTGACGATTTGTCCTGTAGCCGTGCAATTTAAACTTTCCGGTTTTCTTGTTTCCATTTGCGGGTCCGTTTTGAAATCTTCAGGAAGATTCAAAAAATGCTTGCGGAAGAAATTTACCATTCCTTCGCGCAGACCGTCCGTATAATCGTGCGTTTTATCGTCGATGTATATTTTTATATTATCTTCGCAGCCGTATAGTTTGTATACTTCCAGCGCCCTCTCGTAAGACTTCACAGAGCCCTCTATGCAGAAGAAATCATAACGTACGCAGTTTATCTGCGCGGGTTTCGGCGCAAAATTGATAATAAACTCGCTGTAATCGATACCTTCGGTAATCGCGCCGAATATATTCTGTTCCAGATCGTGCTGCTGCCCGGTCAGCATATAATCGTCGCGCGTCGTTATGTAGCAGCTCGGAACGGCCGCGCTTAGACGTTCGTCGCACAGCATCATATATGACGACTGCGTTCCGCCGCCTGAACAGCCGGTTATGCCGATTTTCGTTTTATCGATGAAGTCAAGCGTTTCCAAATAGTCTATTCCGCGCATCAGATCCCAAATCATGTAGCGCGCTACGTTCGCGCCCGTCATCGCGCATTGATTGCCCTCATAATTATGTTCGGATGTAGTCCAACCGACGTTGTAATTGCCGTTTTCATCGAAATCGTCGTATTGTAACCGTTCGCCCTGCCCGATCGGGTCGATTGCAAATGCCGCCATACCGTTTTTTATTAAATCTAACGCTACTTTTTGATGCTGCGCGCCGGCTTTGGCTTCTGTCCAATGACCGCTCGCAATCACTACAACCGGAATCGTGCCGGAAATATTCTCCGGCAGATACAGATTCGCCGTCACGTACATTTTCGGCAGGCTTTCGTATATGACTTTTTGGATTATATATCCGTCGCCGTTTATAACGCCTGTTATACGGACGTTTAACGGACACTTTTCAAAATCAAGTCCGCCTATCGCTTCAATGAACTTTTTTCTTATACGGTCGCGCCTTGCTTCCGCCTGCGCTGCCGTTTTTATATTCATTCTCTCTTCTTCCGCTTTTTTAAAATATCCATCTGATATTTTAAAAATATAATCGCGCAATTGGGTTCCTACATCATAATATCCTAAAAGTCGCTCGCTAAACGTTAAATTGAGATTTTTTAAATCAGCTTTCATAATACTTTATTCTCCCCTAAAGTTATTTTATCCGTGAAGTTCTATATATTCTGTACAAGCTTTGATATAATTGTCAAGCTGTTTCTGCCATGAATTCATATTCGAATCCATATACGATATAAAATTATCGCCTTTTCCGTTCATCAATATATACGTTACGGGGTGAATTCCGCTGACGATACCCAAATCATAAACAGTGTTGTTAAAAATAATATCAAGCATTTCCATTGAATCGTTATCTCTTGAAATTTTTTGTCCCAATAATATATCGTAATATACCGGCACAAAGTTTTGCTGGCTGTAATATCCAAGCAACTCGACGACTTTACCCGTCAGGTCCGGATCGGAGGCCGTCATAGGTACCGCTAAAAATCCCGACCAGTTTAATGTCAGATAATTCTCCTGTTTTTCATCCCATTTCGGAAACGGAAGTATGCCAAAATCGATCTCCATCGAACGGAATGTAGGCGCGAGGCTCAAAATCACGTTATAGAATAACGCCTTTCCCGCCGCAAAATCAATTGGCGGTACTCCGCCTACATTAGGGTCATACTCGATTTTATAATCCCAGCCATACGACGCGTTGTTTGAGCGCAGAAGATAATATAGTTTCTCAAATAATTGAATAGTTCTTTCCGAATCAACAATAATCTGCGGAATTCCGTCGCCGTCGGTCTTTACCATATAAATATCCGCGCTTATGGGAAATCCTCCCATCATCCAACTAAATTCACTCACAAAACCGTATTGGTCCTCTTCGTCAAATATACCGTCGCCGTTTATATCCATTGAACCTTTTATAGATAATTCGGTAAGTTTATCCCACGTCCATTTACTCTCGCTCACAAGGTCGTAGAAATTACCGAGCTGCAAGTTCTCCTGCAATTGTTTATTAAAGAATATCGAGCAAACATTTTTTAATAGAAAATCATTCGATACATAACCCAACATTCCGTTTATTTCAAATGTGTCTCTCATACTTTTATGCCAGTATGATTTTTCCATGTCGGTATTCGGTATGTCGTTCCAGTTCAGTATCAGCGAATCGGAAATATTTGTAATAATATCCTGCGCGCAATGAGTGATCAAAAGATCATAATCAGGAAGTCCGCTCTGTACCGTTTTGCGCAGTACAGGCAGGATAGTTGTGATTATCCCCGGCTGATACCAGTCGATTTCTATGCCGAGTTCTTCATTGATTGTTTGTAACCGTTCATACGCGGCGTCATTCATCACCTCGCCGTTTAAATCCTCGACAAAAGCAAAATCCAACAAACCTTGTATAGGATATAATATCGTGAATTTCCTGCCGTTATAATTATTATCAGTGAAGATCGGTTTCTCGCTTGGGATTGTTGTTACTTCCGCAGCAGTTGTATCATCGGCTTTAGTTTCATCAGGCGCGTTTGTTTTATTCCCGCAGGCGGAAAAAAGTATTAATATCAATAACAATATTGCAATCTTTTTCATCATATATCACCATCCTAACGATTTCAAGTATTCCCTGCTCTTCTTTGCTGCTTCAAGTGACGTGCAGTCGTTCGAGTTATCCTGCTCCACGATAACATATTCCGCTCCGCTTGCTACTGCAGCTTCGAGTATCGGCGGGAAATCCTGCACGCCGTATCCAACCGGTTTGAATCCGAATTTCACGTTAGCTTCGGCCTTTTTGTCTATGCCGATGAGTTCATACATATTTTCGGATTTGCTGCCTACGAAATCTTTCAAATGAACCGTAGGACATCTGCCGGCGTATTTTTTAATATAAGCCGCGGGACATTCCCCCGCAACTTTTACCCAGCACGTATCGATCTGCGTTTGCAGATATTCGGGAGATATAGTTTCGTACATGTAATCGAATCCGAATACATCGCCTTCAACTTTCACAAATTCAAAGTCGTGGTTGTGGTATGAAAGGATAACGCCTTTGTCCTTACACGCTTTACCTATCTTCACAATATCGTCCAGAACCTGCTTGAATCCGTCCTGACCAGGACGCAATCCGTCGTCAAGATACGGAATGGCGATGTATTTACAGCCTATCGTAATATAATCGTCGATGACTTTTTCCAAATCAGCGTTCAAATCCGCGAGCGCTACGTGCGCGGAAATAGCAATCAATCCGATATCGTCAAATATCTTACGCATGTCCGCGGGGTTCATGCCGTAGAACCCCGCCGCTTCAACGTAATCGTAACCCATGTCTTTTATCGCCTGCATTGTTGCTTTAAAATTTTTTTCTGCAAAATCCCTTACTGTGTAAATTTGCAATCCGACCGGTAATGTTTTCATTTTATTTTCTCCTCCACAAATTTAATATCTTTCAGGACGTTTTCAACACAAGTCCTGATTCTTTGTAATTTTTCAATCTTCCCTACTTCAATTTCGTCTAATTGATTTAATATCCATATCATAGTTTCGCGGTAAGCGAGCAATCCGTCGAGATACATAACGTTTTCGCCGAGGTCGCAGCGTTCATGCAGATAATACGGAATTCCCGGTTCTGTTCCTATTACCCACTCCAAAAATATCTCGCCGAGATATTTTTTCTCCATGTATAATTGATTGACGTTTTCGAAATAGGATGTTTCCGCTTTGATGAAAATCTCGGTGAGTTTATCGCCGGATTCCATGTTTTTCGGTTCGTACAATTCTTCAACCGATTCGCGTATGATGGATTTAATATCGCGCTCGGAATCTAACATTATCTTACCCAAGCACATTATTGTCATTTCTACGCTCGGATTGATCGTCGCGCCCATGTAAGGTTCAGCGGCACGCGCGCCTTTGCGGTAATCTTCCTGCAAGAATCCGCCCGAACGCAATACCGTAGGCAGGAACCACCGCAGTTTATCCCAGCGCTGCGGCATGTAAACCCATGTGCAGCTCGCTGTGCCGAACGCGCATTTCAACTCTTTGAACGCGCGCTCGCGGTATTCACCGAGGATGTATAAACAGCGGTGTCCCGGGTCGATAAGATAATCAATACGGCTGCTCATATCAACAAGCGCCTGAAAATCTTCCTCGCAGGCAACAAAAGTTCCCCACGGCAGATAACCGCACATGTTCACCATTATCAAAGCGTCGTTCTTTCTCTCCCTGATATAATCCGCGCACATACCGTTAATTTTACTGTAATATACCATGTCGCTGATTTCCGCGCATTTTTCGCAGCGGCAGCGCCCTTGGTCTGACGCTTCCAAATGATAACCGTCAAACCCAAACGAGAGCACATAATCCAAAACCTTTTTCATCCATTCGAA
>WREN01000076.1 GCA_009779295.1 Oscillospiraceae bacterium
CCGCGCGCGGCTCGCTGATTGACGAGAACGCGCTCTACGAACATATGGCGGCAGGTAATTTGAAATACGCGTGTCTGGATGTTTACGACCCCGAACCTCCGTCAGCGGACAGTCCGCTGCGTAATCTGCCTAACTGCATTATGACTCCGCATTTGGCGGGGCTTGCCGCGAACGGCAAACTGCGGCTCGGCGCGCACACGTTGTACATAATCGACTTGTACACAAAAGGTGAGAAATTGCCGTGCGAAGTGACGGAAGATATGCTCGCGACGATGGCGTGAGGTGAAAAATGATAGGTTTTTGGATTTTTATGTTAGTATTAAATTTAACAATTCCAATAACTATATTTATTATTGGGAATATATTTATAAAAGAATCGTCTAAAGATATAAATCATATGTTCAGTTATAAAACATCTATGGCTATGAAAAATAAAGAAACATGGGAATTCGCACATATACATTTTGGAAAATTATGGCGTATTTTCGGCGTGATAATGTTACCAATTTCTATCGCATTTATGTTTTATATATACGGTGAAGATATAAATACGGTAGGACTTTATGGAATGATTTTTTGTTTATTACAATGTGGAATTATTTCGATACCGATAATTTTTACGGAAATCGCGCTGAATAAAAAGTTCGACAAGAACGGCGACCGCCGTTTTCTATGAATATTATAACAGAAAAGGAAATGAAAATCAATGGTTACAAAGGATATTATTAAAAATACTTTAAAAGAATTAGGAATTACGGCAGACGACATCGTTCTCGTGCATTCGTCTCTCAAGAGCATGGGGCATGTCGACGGCGGAGCGGAAACCGTAATCGACGCGTTCCTCGAAGTGTTGGGCGAGGACGGAACGTTAGTCATGCCGACTTTGGTACAGAATAGTTTCGGGCGTGCGTATTATGATTGGATGATGAACCGTAAATCCGATGTTGGGCTTATAACGGAAACGTTCCGTTTGCGTCCCGGCGTATCACGGAGCGATCAGGCGACACATTCTGTCGTCGCTTACGGTAAATACGCCGAAGAACTCACACGCGACCACGGCGCATTCGGGCACAGATACGGACCGTTCGGAAACACGCCGTTTGCGGTTTCATCGCCGTGGCAGAAACTGTACGACATGCCGCGCACGAAAGTCGTGTTTATCGGCGTCACGATGATGTACAACACGCTGAAGCACCTCATCGAGTACAAAATGGTTGAGGAAGTTTTAAACGGCGTACAGGACGCTAATTACCGCGACAGCAAGCGAGCGCAGTTGCGTCATTACGCGCGTTTCGAAGAGGGCGGATTATGGCCGTTCTACAGTTCGGAGCAGATGCAGTACGTGTTGGAAGAAGCCGGTTTGGTTCGCAAAGCGCAATGCGGAAACGCGACTTACGTTTGTTCGGATGTGAAACCTATGTGCGATTTTACCGAGCATAAATTAAAAACCGAACCCGAAAAATGGATGGGTTCGGAAATGGCCCAATGGTTTAACGAGTGTCGTTAAGGAATCCGGCAAAATTTTTAACAATACTTGACAATTCTTATAATTTTTTATATAATGGAGGAAAGTAAAATGAGAAACGATTCACAGCTTAAAATTTTTTCCGGTAGTGCAAGTGAAGCGCTTACCAAAAAGATTTGCGGTATTATCGGAGTACCGGTCGGCGAAAGCCAAACCATTACATTTTCAGAGGGCAACATCTATGTAAAAATCGGTGAGAAAGTTCGGGGTATGGACGTTTATATCGTTCAAACGATCGGGCTCAACCCAAACAACGAATTCATGGAACTGCTATTTTGGCTGGACGCGTTCCGGCGTTCGGGAGTAAACTCCGTGACGGCTATCATTCCCTATTTCAGTTACGCCAAAGCCGATAAAAAAGACGAACCGCGGGTATCGATCCGCGCCAGAGTGTGCGCTGATTGTCTTGAAACCGCGGGGGTAGACAGGATCGTGATGATGGATCTGCACAGCCCGCAGATTCAGGGATTTTTCCGCAAACCCGTCGATCATCTGTACGGCAGAAATATCTTCTGCGAATACATTAAATCGTTGAATTTTGAAAACTATGTAATCGCTTCGACCGACGAAGGCTTCGCGAAAAACGCGCGGTATTTCGCGAACACACTCGGCGTTCCGTTGGTTATCGGTAATAAACAGCGGACTTCGCATAACGAAGAAGCTGAAATCCTCAGCGTTATCGGCGATGTTACCGATAAAACCGTTCTGATAGTTGACGATTTCACGATCAGCTGCGGAACTCTTATCGAATCCGCTAAAATGATTATGTCAAAAGGCGCGAAAGAAGTTTACGCGTTAGTTTCGCACTCGCTATTATCGAAAACCGGTGTGGAAAAGCTGAATAACAGTCCGATAAAAAAATTATACATAACGGATACGGTCAATAACCCTGATATAATCGGCGCAGAAAAAATCGAAATAATTTCTGTAGCGGATTTATTCGCGAAAGCGATTAAAATTATACATAATAAAGAATCATTGAGCGAATTATTTTTATAATAAATTGGAGGAACACAAATATGAAATACCGTGATTTTGGAAAAACCGGCGTTAAAATTTCGCAGCTTGGATTCGGGTGCATGAGGCTCCCCGAATATGAGTCGGACGGAAAATGGTACATAAAAGACGAAGCGATCGATATGCTCAGGCGGGCGTATGAGCTGGGCGTAAATTATTTTGACGGCGCGGTCGGATACTGCCACGAGAACAACGAGATCGCGCTTGGAAAAGCGGTCAAACCCTTCCGCGACAAAGTTTTGATTTCGACGAAATGCCCGCTTTGGGGTGCAGCCGATAAAGACGTTTTCATGCGTCTGCTCAACCAATCGCTCACGCGGCTCGACACAAGTTACATAGACTTTTATCACTTTCACGGACTGAGCAAAGAAATCTTCGACCAAAAAGTTTTGGGATTCGGCTTGCTCGACGAAGCGCGCAAGGCGATAGATCAGGGTATGATAAAACATCTCTCGTTTTCATTCCACGACGACCCGAACAACATGAAATATTTAATCGACCGCGGCGAGATATTTTCGTCGATCCTCATGCAATATAACCTGCTTGACCGCTCCAACGAATCCGCGATGACTTACGCGCATGAAAAAGGTCTCGGCACGGTTATAATGGGACCGGTTGCGGGCGGAAGGCTTGCCGCGCCGTCGCAGTTGTATGAAAAACTGCTCGGCAAAAAGAATAATTCAACGTCCGAACTCGCGATGCGTTTCGTCCTCGGCAATCCTAACGTTTCCTGCGCGCTTTCCGGTATGACGAACATCCAAATGGTTGAGGAAAACGCGGCGATCGGCGACCTCGACGAGCCGATGAACGAAGATGATTGGAACAAATCCATCGTGATGATGGAGAATCTCAAAAAATTCTCCGACCTTTACTGCACAGGCTGCGAATATTGTATGCCCTGCCCGCAGGGAATCAATATCCCATACGTTTTCAATTGCTATACATATCACAATGTGTACGGTATGCCGGATTTAGCGAAGCGTATGTACGGCAGAGTCGGCGACGAAAATCACGGTAAATCGCCGGATGAATGTGTAAAATGCGGCGAATGTATGAAGAAGTGTCCACAGAAAATTTTAATTCCGGACAAACTTGAAGAAGTAACGAATATTTTCAAATAATTGGATATTAATAACAATAATACAAAAAATTCTGTTAATAAAAAAAGTTATACACATTTCCCACAAAGTTTTCCACAGATAATATTGTTGAAAAACCGTATTATATATGGATTCGAGTCATGAATACACAATTTTTGTGGAATAATCTTTTCCACAGATTGTGTATTTTTGCGTCCGATGTTATTAAAATATACTAAAGGATGTGTCAGACGATGACAGATAACTTAGCGCAGTACAAATTTTTCTTAGCGGCGGCAAAAAACGGGAGTATTTCAGCCGCCGCGCGTAAATTATACGTTACGCAGCCGGCGGTAAGCAGCGGGATTTTGCAGCTTGAAGACGCGCTCGGCGTTAAATTGTTCTTCCGCACGAGCCGCGGTATAACTCTCACGCCCGAAGGTAAGATTCTATATGATTACGTCAACAGCGGGTTGTCGTTCATTGAAGCGGGCGAGGATAAGTTGCGCGACATCGGCGGGTTGCACAGCGGGATTATGCGGATCGGCGCAAGCGATATGACGCTGAAATTCTTTCTGCTTAAATATATTGAGGAGTTTAACAATATTTATCCGAAAGTGAACTTGATAATGGCGAATAATCCGACGCCGCAGACTTTGAATTCGCTCAAAAACGGTCAGATAGATTTTTGCATGGTCAGCGAACCGGTCGAAGCTGACAGCGATATTAAATTCATACCTGTGATGGAAATCCGAGATATAATAGTTTGCAAGAACTGCGAAAAATTCGCGGAATTGTTTGGTCGGGAGATTGAAATTGAAGAATTGCGTAAATATACGCTGATAATGCTTGAAAGAGAAACAAGCACGCGCAGATATTGGGAAAGGTTTATCTCAATCGAGCCTTCTATTGAACTGGCGCAGAGCGATTTGATACTTGACTTCGCATTGCGCGGGCTTGGAATAGCGTTCATTGTGGAGAATTTCGCGTTAGAATATCTAAAATCGGGCGAACTCAAAGAAATTAAATTGAAAACGCAAATACCGAAACGGCGTTTTCTGTTGGGATATTTGAACAACATACCGTTATCCGCAGCGGCGAAGAAGTTCATATCAAAAATTACCATTAACGAATAGTAAATTTCTACGGCGCCCAAGCCCACGGTTCAAATTTAGCGCGAACGAGACATTCCGACGAAATTAATTTATAAACTTCATCGGTTTCCTCTTGATTTAATATCCACCGTAATTTGGAAATAAGTGAAAATATAATTATAATTTTCATTCGGAATATCTCTCTTGCGGATAACATATTTTCCAAATTCAAGCGTGGAGTAATCCTCGTAAATGTCTGCCATGTTGTTGGGATTAGCGATTCGGGTCAGCGTCTGAGTATCTTTTTCGATGAAAGCTCTGAAAAGATTATACACTTTATCATAATAATTTATGTCTGTAATTTCTTCATATTTCAACTCAAATTTACCCCAGTTATTGATATTTTTTATTTCATTTACAGGTGTTTTACAACATGAAACGAACAACAATAATATCAAAACAATTGAAATATATCTCATCATTTAAACCAAGTATCGCCGTAGGAAACATCAACGGTCAGCGGAATCTTAAACCCCGGAATATCCTCCATGCACCGCTTGAGTATCGCGCACGACTCTTCCCTGCAATCCTTGTGGCTCTCGACGACCAATTCGTCATGCACCTGCAAGATCAACCGCGCATCGATTCCGGCTTTTTTTAGCTCGGCAGAGGTATTGATCATCGCGATTTTGATAATATCCGCGGCTGTACCCTGAATGGGGCTGTTCATCGCGACCCTTTCGCCGAAACTTCGAATAGGGGCTTTCGCCGATTTCAACTCCGGAATATACCTGCGCCGACCGAACCTCGTGGTGACGTAGCCCAGCTCATACGCTTCCGCGACGGTATTCTTCAAGTATCTGTCGACGTCGGCATATTTTTCAAGATAGCTTTTGATATACTCGCCCGCTTGATATTTCGTAACGCCTATATCTGCGGCGAGCGAGAAGTCGCCGATGCCGTAGATGATACCAAAGTTGACGGCTTTGGCGCGTTTACGCATTTCCGGTGTTACGTTTTCGATCGGCACATCGAACACTTGCGACGCTGTTATCGCGTGGATGTCGTCTCCGTTCACGAACGCTTGCGTCATGATTCTGTCGCCGGAAATATCCGCGAGCAGACGCAATTCTATCTGCGAATAATCGGCATCAATCAGCACGTAATCGTGCGATTCCGGTATGAAGAACTTGCGCAGTTCCCTGCCCTGCGGCTGACGTATCGGGATATTCTGTAAGTTCGGTTCGGTTGAAGACAACCGCCCCGTAGCTGTCACGGTCTGATTGAACGTCGTATGGATTCGACCGTTCTGATCGGCGACTTTCAACAAACCGTCGGCGTAAGTGGATTTCAATTTAGAAACCTGCCGAAATTCGAGGATATGGTCGATGATCGGACTATACGGACGCAGCTTTTCCAAAACTTCCGCTTCGGTAGAATATCCGGTTTTTTTCTTTTTGAATGTTGGCAAATCCAACTTCTCAAACAAAAGCTCACCGAGTTGTTTGGGCGAATTGATATTAAACTCCTCGCCGGCAAATTTGAAAACTTGCTGCGAACACTCATCGATATACTGTTGCAATTTATTCGCGTAATTCACAAGCCCGAACCGATCGACTTTGAACCCGTAAATCTCCATTTCAGATAATACCGCGGCAAGCGGCAATTCGATGTTCTTATAAAGGTCGTATTGATTGTCGGCGCGGAGTTTTTCGTTCAGAACGTTGTATAATTTATGCGTTGTGTAGGTGCTGTCTTCGGAAGTTGTATTCAAATAAGCGGCGGAAAGGCGCGTAATATCATACGAATTATCTGTAGAGTTTGAAACATAAGCCGCGAGCATAACGTCAAAATTACAATTGAATTTAATTCCTTCATTTGCCAAAAGAGTATAAAAATACTTGCTGTCGTAAACGTTGATACCGGATTCGAAAAAGTCTTTTAATTCGGAAAGGGTCTCATATTGCACGCTAAAATTTCCTTCATCCGCAACGACGAACAGCGTATTATTTTTTATTTCCGCGGTAATGATACCATCTTTGGGAAGTTCTGCGGCGTTAATTTTATTATAAGTTACCGTTTCAACATCGGAAGCGAGATTCAAACGTTTAATCATAGCGGTAAATTCGAGTTCGTTGAAAATTTCAAGCAGACCGTGACGGTCATACTCTTTACGAATTATATCGTCGAGTGTGATTTCAAGCGGGACCTCTGTATCAATCTTCGCGAGGAACCGCGAAAGATACGCGTTTTCTTTGCCGGTAATGATTTTCGTTTTTATTGAATTAGTTACAGTCGTGTCGGATTCAATTTCATCGTATAAATTGTCGAGATTATTAAATAACGAAATTAATTTGAGCGCTGTTTTTTCACCGATACCCGCTACGCCCGGTATATTATCCGACGAATCTCCCATCAACGCCTTAACGTCAACGAAAACTGACGGGTCAATGCCGTAATCTGCTTTGAATTTCTCTGCGTCATATTTCACGGTATCACTGTTCGACGCTAATAAAACGCTGATATTCTCACAGATAAGCTGCAACGAATCGCGGTCGCCGGTTAAAATATAAGAATGGGTGTCGTCTTCGGCGAAATTTGCGACTGTGCCGATAATATCGTCCGCTTCATAACCGGGCTTTTGCAAAACTTTCAATCCGAGCAATTCCACGCATTTCTTGGCGTAAGGCAGCTGCACCGCCAATTCGTCAGGCATACCCTTACGTGTGGCTTTATAACCGTCGTACTTTTCGTGTCGGAAAGTCGGCGCGGGCAAATCAAACGCCACCGCCCCGTAATCCGGATTCAGCGTTTCGATGTGTTTCAATAAAATATTTAAAAATCCGTAAACGGCGTTCGTACACAAACCGTTTTTAGTAGTCAGGGGATTGATCGCATAGAAGGCGCGGTTCAGAATACTGTTTCCGTCGATTATGAGAATGTTTTTCATGGGATAACCTCGTTTCATATAGTTATATTCATTATATAACGTAATAATTAATATTTTTTACAAGTATTGTTAAATTAATTTACAAAAAAAAAATTTTATCTATTGATTAACCGGACAGCGTGTAGTATAATATAATAGAAAATATAATAGGCCACTCAGGACCGGGGTGATTCAAAAAACCAGAAAGGAGGTCATGTAAAGAGTAAAAGATGTCATTTTTTTCAGGATTATTTAGAAAAAAAATTAAAAAACCACACACAACAGTACCAATAAAAAGACAGCGCGCCGTAGTTTTTGTTGACTACGAACACTGGTTTATCTCTCTTGACAGGTTATATAAAACGCGTCCGGATATTAAAAGCTGGTATACGAAACTGGCAAAAGAATTTGAAATAAAAGAGGTAATGTTTTTCGGTGATTTTTCGAACTCAACTCTCAGGTCGGATATACCGCGTATCCGCGAAATAACAAATTATATTATAGAGACGCAAAATGCCTCACAGTATCATAAAAAAGATTTTACAGATTTTATTATGCTTGATCACATTTATCAAAAAGCTATAACATCTTCGGATATTGATATTTTCATTATTTTTTCCGGAGACGGTCATTTCAGTTCCGTGGTGAGTTTTCTTACGGCGCGGTTAGGCAAACAAGTCGGTATTTACGGAATCAAAGAAGCAATAAGCACGCAGCTTAAAAATTGCGCGAACTGGACTGTCGAACTGCCGGAAAAACAACCCGATCCGATGCTTGAATATTATCAGATGATACTAAGGAATTTAAAACACGTGGAAGCGAGCAACGAAAAAATACAGGGTACGAAAAAAATCAAGTCCTTCCCTACTTTCTGGGGAACAGTCGACGCAACGAAACGTTACAACAACGCCGACAAGAGTACGCTCGTAAAAGCGATGCGCTCGATGATAGAAAAAGGTTACTTGTATCAGTCGCACGAACGCGTGAGCGCGCAGTCGCCGAAAAAAGTAAAGGTTATCAATATCGATTGGAACAAAGTTAAAAACGACGGGATCTGGAAACCCGATTAGAGATTGTAAAATTGTTTAACAAATTCGTCAACATTAACTTCGGATTCAACCCGTTCGATAACCGGCGGTCCGAATTTGAACCTTCCGTATACGGCGCCTTTAAATTCTCCGTCAACCAAAATATAATGAAGTACATCTTTCTTGTATTTTGCTTTGAGTGAATGTTCGTTGGACTTAACCAAAAAGTCATTCCGGTGCAAAAGATAAACCGAATTCGGCAACTCTAAATCTTCATTTTCAAGCAAATCATGATCCTCGGTTCGCATGTAGCCATATTCAGTTTTCAAAATAATACCGCTGTCGGTGAGTTCATCGATCGCGGTTTTTATTTCACCCATAGGCAACCCGTAATATGATTTCGCCATATTTTCATCAAACGCAACATTCAATTTCGCGAAACGCTGCAAAACGATTTTCAACGCTTCGAGTTTAGAATATTTCATCAAGTTCACGTCTTCAAATTCGCGCTCAAATATATACCATCCCCTGTCGCCGTCGTTATCGACCTGATCTTCGTAGACGATAAACGCTTC
>WREN01000077.1 GCA_009779295.1 Oscillospiraceae bacterium
ATATCGCCTGTATCGGTAATGATTCCGAGCTGGAAACGTGCGCGGTACTTTTTTACGTCGTTCACAACAAACTCCGCTACTTTCGCCGCGCGTCCGATTAGTACAACCAATACTCCAGTTGCGATCGGGTCAAGCGTTCCGGTATGACCGACGCGTTTGATTCCGTAAATTTTTCGGATTCTGTTCACGACGTCGTGCGAAGTCATGCCCGCCGGTTTGTTTACGATTAAAACGCCAGATGGGTCATCCATACACAGCCTCCATGACGATCCTCTCCGCTGATTCAGGACTATCCGCTTCGATCGTAGCTCCGGCGGCTTTTACGTGACCACCACCGCCAAGACGCGCGCAAATCGCCGAAACGTCAATACCTTCAATGCTCCGCATCGACACGCGGAATTTATGCGGTTCATCAGGTCTAATCGTGATACCAATCTCAACGCCCTGAATATCTAACGGTATCGCGTTTATATCGCCGTCGGCGTTGATGTTGATAACCGCAATTTTGCCGTTATTATAGTAATGTAGATTGTCATACGCCAAGCGTATTACTTCGAGTTCACTCTGCGTTTTCAAGCTGAACAAGCGATTGCCGATTTCGGCGGAATCAATTCCCGTATCGATAAGCTCCGCTGCGATTCGGTGCGTTTCGGCGATGACGTTGCGGTAACGGAAGTTTCCGGTATCATAGCATATCGCCGCGTATAAGTATTCGCTTATCTTACGGTTTATTTTCCACATACGTTTGCAGATTTTGAAAATCATTTCGCCGCATGACGACGCTTCCGGATCGATGTAATTCAACTTTGCGTATTCGCCGCCGTTCAGATGGTGGTCGATTTTTATATCTATTGGAGAAGTTATTTTTCCCAACAAACTCAATTCCGCCGCGTCCACGGCGATAATAAGCTGCGGATCGAACGTTTTATCATCTTCTTCGTATAAGAACATTAATCTTTCTTTCGGTAGTTCGTGGCAAAATACCTTTACGTTTTTTCCCTCCAGCGCGTATTTCAATCCATACGCCGAACCCAACGTGTCGCCGTCGGGTCGTAAATGCGTGAGTATTAGTATATTATCGGAGCTGTTTAAAATTTCAATTATCTTCTCTATCAACTAAATCATCCTCTACCTGTTTCAATAATTTTGCGATATGCGCCCCTTTCTCGATCGATGTGTCATGTATAAATTTTAATTCAGGAGTAATTCTCAAATTCAACCGTTCGGCGATTTGGGTTCTGATATATCCGCTTGCACTTATTAATCCCTTCTCTACTTCCGTCGGCTCGTCCGTTACCGCTGAATAATATATTTTTGCGAATTTCAAATCCGCTGAACAATCAACGCCTGTTATCGTGACGAGTAAATCGCTCACCCGCGGGTCTTTTACACCCCTGATGATGTCCGATACTTCCTTTACCATCGCTTCGTTTATTCTTCCCTGTCTGTATTTAGCCATTTTTTTATCCTCCAAGTTTCATTATAATTATATTATACCATAAAATATAAAATATTCAAGAAGGAAACAGTATTTTACCGTTTCCTTCAATTTTTTTATTTTCTTACCGGATAGCAGACCTCCGTCACCCAGTTTTCGGGGTTTGGGTCCTGCGCCGGACTGACATGGTAGATATTGAACATCGCACCGTTAAAATCATAGTTGTTATCGGTTACCCAATTCGCGACACATTCGTTTATTTCTGCGATTTGTTCAAATCCGCCCTTGAACGTACTGGACACGATTTGGATCGGTTCGACAGTTTTAAATTTAACGTTCACGGTATCTTTGTATTCACCTATTACGGATTCTTGGATTTCAACGTCAACGTCTTCATTTTCTTTATGACCTTCATCATGGAAAATCGCAAGCGGGTAAGCGGGACTCGCGAACGTCACATTTGCGGTCTCGCGCATCATCTTTTCCCAAAGCATACCTTCCATTTCATATCTTGGGATAATTTCTCTGACGCTCGCGACATATCTTCTTGGAATTTCTTTTAATATAACATCGTACTTCATAATAATTTCATCCTTTTCTAATCGTAATATTGTTGTTTCAAGCAGATTAAGCCTGTTGTGCAATTGTTCGGTTTGCTCTTTTGTCTCCGCAAGTTTGATTCGCAGATAATTCTTTAGCTGGTCGGTATCGTGATACTGCGATATTATTTCCGAAATCGCCGCCAAACCGAAACCCATATTCTTTAATGCGTTGATACGGTTTGCGATCGGAAGCTGTTCGGCTCTGTAATAACGGTAGCTTGTAAAGTTGTCGATCTCCGCCGGTTTCAGCAGACCGATTTCATCATAATGACGCAGCATACGGATACTGATCCAAGATAATTTTGAAAAATCGCCGATTTTTAACATAATTATTACCTCCATAATTATTATATAGTATACCATAATGTGAGAGTCAAGACGTATTACGTCAATATATAAAAAAATTTTTAAATAAAGTTGAAAAAAATATTTTTTTATAGTATAATTGTAATATATGTTAAATGAAGGAATGAAATTATGATAAAAGTCCTGCATTGCGCCGACATACATCTCGACAGCCCTTTCGCTTCGGAGAATGCCATCAAAGCCGAAGTAAGACGCAATGAATTGCGCGGCACGTTCACTTCAATGATGATATACGCAAAAATGAATGCAGCAGATATCGTTTTGATAGTTGGCGATTTCTTCGACAGTGATTTTGTAACTAAAGAAACTGTGTCTTTAATTATCCGCGAATTTGAAAATAATCCGGACTGCCGGTTTATTATTTCACCCGGTAATCATGATTTTTATACGGTCAACAGCGTTTACAACCGCGCGAACTTTCCTGACAACGTTTATATTTTCAACACGGACGTGTTGTCATACTTCACTTTCGAGGAAATTAATACAGACGTATACGGTTACGCGTTCGTGCGAGCAGAAATGGAGAAGAATCCGTTTGCCGGATTTCGTCCGCAGAACCACAACGCAATCAATTTATTATGCGCTCACGGCGATATGGTGTCGAAATCGAAAGATTGTCCGATAACCAAAAGTGAAATCGAAGCCAGCGGATTCGATTATGCCGCGCTCGGTCATATTCATAACAGCGGAGGACTTGAAAAAGCCGGGAACGTTTATTACGCTTATTCAGGCTGTCTTGAAGGACGCGATTACGGAGAGACCGGTTATAAAGGAGCGCTTTGGCTTGAAATCGATAAAAACAAATTGGAAGCTAAAGAAGTTCGGTTTTCCAAACGCCGGTACGAAAGTGAGAAGTTGAACATTACGGGCGCGTCATCCATGACGGATGTTGTTTCGCATGTAAGGCAATTAGTTACCGAAAACAAATACGCCGACGATACTGCGTTGCGCGTGCAGTTCGAGGGTGATGTAGACCCCTCGCTTATAATCTCGCCTTCAATGCTGCGCGAACAGTTCAAAACGCTGTTTGAACTGGATATTATCGACAAAACTTTGCCGATTTACGATTACAATTATTTGATAAACGATCCTACGATACGCGGGGCGTTTTTGAATAAAATTCTGCCGATTCTGAAAAACGGTACGCCCGAAGAACAAAATATCGCCGCACGGGCGCTGCGATACGGGTTATCCGCGATTTCAGGCAATGATATAACCGATTTTGAACTTTAAATTTTAAACCAGAGGTGAAAATGTTTCACGTGAAACATATTTGTGTTATTATTGATTTTGAGGAAAATTATAAGAAAAGATTAGACCAAATTGCATTTGGATGCGAAATAAAATACAACCCGAATGAAATAGATTTGTTGCGGGCGAATATAATTTTAGGTAATCCGCCCGTAAGATTGCTTGAGAAGATGAAAAATCTCGAATGGATGCAATCAAGCAGCGCAGGAACGGAAGCTTATACAAACGTTGTTCCGAAGGGTGTTATCCTCACAAACATGACGGGCGCGTTTGGGTTGGCGATTTCCGAGCATATGGTAGCTGCCGTCACAATGCTGTGTAAAAAACTGCACCTGTACCGCGACAATCAATTGAATTGCAATTGGCTTGACAGGGGCAATGTCAAGCAGATTGAAGGTTCGACTGTACTTGTGGTTGGTTTGGGTAATATCGGCGGAAACTTCGCGAAACGAATGAAAGGCTTAGGTTGTTACATCATCGGCGTTCGCAGAACGGGTACGGATAAACCGGAGTTTGTTGATGAGGTGTATTTGTCAAATGAACTTGATAATCTTCTCCCGCGCGCCGATATAATCGGGCTTGCGATGCCCGGTACTTCTGATACGGCCGGATTAATTTCGCGCGAACGGATCAATAAAATCAAAGACGGCGCGGTAATCGTCAACGTCGGCAGGGGTTCGGCAATAGATACTGAAGCGCTCTGTGACGCGTTGGAATCCGGTAAACTTTGGGGTGCGGCGCTTGACGTCACGGACCCGGAACCGCTGCCCGCGAATCACAGGATTTGGAAGATTGAGAACGCATTAATCACGCCGCATATATCCGGCTTTTATCATCTCAGGAAGACGTATGAAAACAGCGTTGAGATTTGCATTGAAAACGTTCGGAGATATCTTAACGGCGAGCAGTTGATGAATGTTGTAGATTTTGAAACGGGGTACAGGATATTATGATTATTGAATCGATTTACATAGAAAAGTTCGGTGGATTGATAAATTTTATAGCCGAATTCGGGAAAGGCGTCAACATAATCGAAGGCAACAATGAAGCCGGAAAAACTACTATCGGCGCTTTTATTAAATATATTTTCTACGGTTTCAAAGATAAACGAGAACGCAGCCTTTATACAAGCTGGAATAAAGACGGTGTTTCGGGCAGTATGGTTGTTGAACTTGGCGGCGAACGTTACCGCATCGAGCGCGAATGTACGCATGGCGGTAACGACAGCGCGCGTATCATCGATTTGAACGCGAATGTAGCTGTGTTCAAAGATTTGGCTCCGCAGGAAGTGTTTATCAAAGTGCCGCAGGAAGTATTTGAGCACACGGTATTCGTCAGGCAAGCCGATAACGGACGCGTTGACGGCAAAGGTTTCGGCGAGGCAATTGAGAATCTGCTTTATTCCGCGGACGAATCCGTCAATACTAACAAGGCATTAAAAAGACTCGACGACGCGCGGACGGTGTTATTGCATAAAAATCACAAAGGCGGACGAATTTTCGAATTGGAAACAGAAATCGATTCGTTAAGGGTAAAACTCGATCAAGCAATTGAAGCTAATAAAAATGTTATAACGAAAGAAAGCGCCCTGCACGATATGACTCAAAAATTATCGGACAATGAAGACCGGTTTAGGGATATCGGCGGAAAAATCAAGCAATATGAAGCATATACGCGCATTAAACAATACAATACTATGACGGAATTAAAACAAAAAATCGCGGTATCGCAATATGAACTTGACAATCTAAAACGCGAATACAAGGGCAATACTAATTTCCTTCCCGACCAGGATTATATAGTTAAACTGCGCGGATGTGAAAATATTATCGCTATGTATGAACGCGAAATCAATAAAATCAAATTACAAGTCAGCGAACTCGAAACTACCGTACCGGAACATACCAAAATAACCGCCGCAATAACTAAATACGGCGGTGAGGAAAAAATTTTGGCGGACACGGTCAATTATATGGCGCGCCGCCGTAATTTCATGGCGTTTGGTATCATTTTTGGCGTCACAACGGCACTCGCTATTGTAATCGCTTATTTTATTATGCTTTTTAATTATGTCGCCGGAGCTTTTGTGTTAATTCTCGGAATCGCGCTGTTTATTGGCTGCTTAATGAGCTTCGTTACCGGCAGCAAACAGAACTCTTTATGTAACAAGATATATTTGGAATTCGGCGTCACTGATCAGGAAGATCTGGAAATTTTGTTTGACAAATACAACAGTGATATTATCAATATCAAAAAGCGCCGTGAAACATTGCAGGCGATTCAAAAAACATGCGAAGAATTTTCCGTAAAACTTGACCAGAAAATTAAAGAACGTGAAAATTACTTAAAAATGTGGGATAAGCAAACCCCTTTATTGGCAATAAGCGACGCTGAAAAATATTTGTCGACTCTCAAAGACCGCCAGCATGATCTCGATAAACTTACAACCGCCCACGATACTATATCGTCGCAGATTTCATATGATGACGATATTGAAGATTTACAGAAAATTATTGCAGGGAAAAATTTTGAAAACGTAGATATCCGACCTATGCTGCGCGAATTTGAATTTCTCGAAAAGACGATCGCCACACTCAAAGAAAATATGCACGATTCTGAAAAGCAGGTTATCTCATTGAAAAATGAAGCTTTATCACCGTCCGTCATATCAAATAAAATCAGTGAACTTACACGCAAATCAACTGATTTGCGCGTTTGCCATGACGCTTATCTGATGGCGTATGAGAAACTCACTGAAGCCAGTGTAAGTTTGCGTGAAAGCGTTTCGCCGAAGCTGTCGGAGTATTCAAGCCGTCTTATCGAAAAATTAACAGACGGTAAATATAAAACGCTCGGTATCGGTCATGACCTTGACATTGAGTATGAAACCGGCGGGCAGACACGAAGCAGCGAGTATATGAGTGCCGGTACGCTTGACGTCGCTTATATCAGTTTGCGTTTCGCGCTGATTAATTTGCTGTACCGCGATATACAGCCGCCGATGATTTTTGACGAAAGTTTCGCGAGGCTCGACGATATACGGCTCAAAAACGTTATGAAATTAATTTTGAGTACAGAGTTTCAAATCCTTATGTTCACAAGTCAGAAGCGCGATGCGCAAATAATGGATAGTGTGGGTAAATATGATCATATCAGAATTTAAACAGTTCGAAAAAGATATAAAACCTACGCCGCATATCCGGAGGGTATTATATTCGGCGATAGATTTCGCGTCGTACACAGACGCGGATTTGGATGTTGTGATGACCGCTTCCCTGCTCCATGAATATAAAGAACCTGCGAAATTGTTGTTAAAATACGGTTGGGAAAACGAAAAAATTGTCAGCGTGCAGAAGTGTATCGACGCAATCAAAGGTGAATCGCCATCAGATACGTCGGAGGCGCAAGTCGTTTGCGACGCGCATCGTTACGACGAATCCGGCGTTATCGGCGAAGCAAAGCGTATTATTGAAGCGGGCAGTATTGAGAAATATTTAGCCGCAACTACGAATAAACCGCATTTCTTCAATAAGCGCGCGAAAACGTTAACGTCTAAAAGAAACGGTGATAGTTTTTATAATTCATTAAAAAGTGAAATTGTTGAAATAAATACCAACGGTGAGGCGTTACTTAAAGAAGTTCTCGAGGCCGAACCCCTCTATAACAAACTTCTGCTCATTCCGCCGAACAGCGGTTTCAAAATGGACGGCTACTTCGTTTGGTGCGGGTCGGTCATTTTCGCCGCCGGGGAGTATCATATGTTCGCGTCCAGATGGCGCGAAAATTTGAAATTCCCGGAAGGTTATATGGTCGGTTCCGAAATCGTTCACGCCGTTTCCAATGTGCCGGAAGGTCCGTTCGTTTTCAAGAACGTCGTCATCAGTTCGCGTCACCGCGGTTATTGGGATTCACAGATGGCGCACAATCCGCAAATAGTGAAAATCGGTAATAATTATGTGCTGTATTATCTCGGCGCGGGTATCAACGACAGAAACGCGCGACGTATAGGTTACGCAACTTCGCGCAACATCAACGGCAAATGGGAACGTCCGAACAAGTATATCGACCTCGGACGTGAGGATTGTAATAATCCTGCCGCTTGGGTGAACGGCGACGGAAGTGTGTTACTCGCGTTCAGGTGGGGCAACCAGCGGATAGGCGTTGCGAAAGCGGATCGTTTCGACGGCGAGTATAAGATTTTGAATGAGGATATACTGCCGAATATTATCGCGGAGGATCCTTTTCTTTATAAGTCGGGAGAGCGTTACGTGATGATCGTCGAGGACGGTTTGGGTGCGCTTACGGGTCACGAGAAGTGGGGCGCGGTGCTTGAATCGCTCGACGGCGTGGAGTGGAGAGTTAAGAAACATTGCCTCGCTTACGACCATACGCTGATGTTCAGCGATTTGTCGATAATCAAAGCCGAACGGCGCGAACGTCCGCAGCTGCTGTTTAATAAAGACGGAAAGCCGACGCATTTGTACACGGGCGTGCTTTATCAAGAGAAAACGTGGAATGTGTGCCAGCCGATTAAAATTGATTAAGATTTTTTGCGCAGAAAATATGGTGCGAACCATATTTTTTTCTGATATGATATTACATGGGAGGTGAGTTTGAATGGATTGGGTTAAACGCATGAACGCGGTGTTGGATTACATCGAGGAGAATCTCGACGGCGAAATTGACGACGATAGAATCGCGTTGTTGTACGCAAGCCCAAAAGGAATGTTCCAGAGGATTTTCGCGAACATAACCGATATGACATTGGCTGAGTATATTCGCAAAAGACGATTGACGCAGGCGGCGTTCGATATACGACACACGGATGAAAAAATTATCGACATTGCGATAAAATACGGTTATAATTCAGCTGTGGCATTCAGTTCGGCGTTTAAGAATTTCCACGGTATAACGCCGTCAGAAGCGCGGACAGGTAAAACCAAATCTTTTCAACGACTCGCCTTTACTTTTATTTTATCAGAAAAGGGAGTCACGAATATGAACGAAAACGCGCAATATTTATTAAAACAAATGATTGACAAAGAAGGTAAAAGCGAATTAAGAAAGTATTTACGGAACGTTTCAGAACATAACGGTGTTATATGTGCTTGCGACGGTAACAGAGCGGCGGTGATATTGCCTGAAGGCGTAGATGACTGGGATTTATCCGACGCTTATTTCGAAGCAGATGATGGAAAATTTGAACTCAGCACAGTGTTTAATAAAAAAGACAGTTTCGAGAAATTTAATTTGTCAAAGGAGCAAGCGGCGGTTTCGTTCGTTTCTTTATCTATTGAAGGTTCAAAAGATAATATTGTCTGCATTGACGTAAGCACAATGGAAATTTCGAAGAATACTGCAAAACGTATAATGGGTTTCAATGTCAAATATATAGAAGAAGGATTGAAATTTATTATGTGTTCGGATGACAGTAATATCGAAATCTATTACGGCGGCAGTTTAAATCAATTAATTATTAAATCCGGACGGCTCTATACGGCGGTTTTACCTGTGGTGTTGAGGTAGCGAAATATCAATACCCCGCCGATCATCATCACCGG
>WREN01000078.1 GCA_009779295.1 Oscillospiraceae bacterium
TACAAACCCCGCCACGACAGCGGCGAAATAATAATCCGCATATGGCTTGACGGGTTCTTCTGGTACCCGCGGAGACTGTTCGGAATCGAGCCGCATTTCTACGCGTTCTACGATTACCCCGAACTCATGCACCGTATCAATCAAGATTTATGCGACTTCAACATGCGCACGCTTAAGAAACTGTTCGCGCTCACGAAGCCGGACTTCATCGGTTACGCCGAAGATTTATCATACAATCACGGTTCGATGCTGTCGAAAGAATTTTTCGACGAATTCATCCTGCCGTATTACCGAGTCCTGAACAAATTCACGAAAGAGAACGGCGTTAAATCTTTGCTTGACAGCGACGGTGACGTCACGGCGATGATACCGTGGTTTTTGAATGCCGGACTCGAAGGAGTTTACCCGCTCGAACGTCAGGCGGGCGTCGATATTGTGAAGATACGGCAGGAATATCCTGAGTTTATCATGTTCTGCGGCTATGACAAAATGGTTATGAACCAAGGCGAGGAAGCGATCAGAAGGGAGTTCGAGCGAATTCTTCCCGTAATGCGTTCGGGTTATTTTGTTCCGTCGGTAGACCACCAAACGCCGCCGGGCGTTTCGCTTGAGGATTATAAACTGTATTTGAAAGTTTTTAAAGAATATTGCGAGAAAGCTGTGAAAATATGAAAAAGTTAGTAATTGGTATTTTGGTGGTAGCATTTATTTTAATGATCTTCGCGGGCTGCAAAACCGAAACATTGGAAGAACCGGAAGAAACAACAACCGAAGCGGAGGTTGAAGACACGACAACATATCCCGAACTTAAAATCGAAATCACGAGTGACGGAAACAGAATTTACGAAAACATGACAAACTATGTTTTCATTCCTGATGATGATGTCATAGGCGAATGGACTGTCGTTGATTTTGTATATAATATTGATGATTTTGATCCTAATATAAAAGAACCAACAGTTGATAATTGGCAAAGTATTAAGTTATTTGACGATGGAACTGCAATACTACAATTAAAAAATATGTCTTTCCTTGTAGAAAAATGGACGAAAGAATATATTTTTATGTCAATAATTGATATGATTCAAGGGTATACATTAAAACAAATAAACGGAATAAATTATTTGTTTGTTGAATGGAAAGCCGGAAAATATATTTTAAATGGAATTGATCCCGTCGAATATTATGTATTCAAAAAAATATCAAGCAAGCCGACGTTAGATATTTATCAATATCAAGATATTAGAAGTAAAGATATTCATGTCGCTGACCTTACGAATTTCGGTAAAAATATACGTACTCTTTCATTCAACGACAAAACTAAATTCCCACCTAAAGATAAATTACCGAGTAATAAAGAATATCAACCGGAATACATTTTAGAAGCAGGTAAAAATCCTGGGTTCGGTGTTCGCGCGTTACACGAGCAAGGCATAACTGGCAAAGGTGTGAATGTTGCGATAATTGATTCTGGTATAGCCGATTTAAATCATCCGGAATTTAAAGATAAAATTTCAGAATATACTTATCTCGGTGATTATGCCGTTTCATATCACGGACCTTTGGTTTTAAGCTTGCTTGCAGGAGAGAATGTAGGCACTGCGCCGGGTGTGAGCGTTTATTATTACGCGACGGAAAAATATATTGATAGTAAAGGCGACGCAGAAGCATATGCAATTGTTCTCGATATTATTGTTGAAGAAAATAAAACATTACCTGAAAACGAAAAAATAAGAATAGTAAGTATATCAGCATGTCCTACATCGTCAGACCCGAGATGGATAAACACGGAAAAATATATCGAGAGTTATAAACGCGCAACAGAAGCGGGAATTCTTGTTCTTGATTGTTCGCCTGAGAATGGAATAATCGGTTCTTGTGAATATGATTATGAAAATCCCGAAGATATTACTAAATGTAAATTTGTAGATTTAAGCGGCGGATACCCTTTTAATATAAATGATACTGTTAAAATTCTTGCGCCTGCAGTGTACAGAACAACAGCGGAAGTATACACACAGGGAGATTTTATGTATAATTATCACGGATTAGGTGGTTGGAGTTCCGCAGTCCCCTACGCGGCGGGCGTACTGGCGATGGGTTGGCAGGTCAATCCCGCACTCACCGCTGACGAAATCGTGCAAATCCTCATCGACACGGCGTATGTTGACAAAGAAGGCTACAAGTACATCAATCCTCCGGCGTTTATCGAATATATACAAACGCTAAATAATTAATTGTGAAAAGGCTGTGAAAAAATGAAAAAAATTTTATCTTTAGCGCTTGCCGTTGTACTGTTAATGCTGACGTTTGTTTCATGTCAGAACGCAGCGGATGAAAAAACGTCGTCCGATACCTCAGGCGAGACAAATTTACAAACAATTTCGGAACCATCGGAATTTTTACCGGCCGACGTCAATTATAACGGTTACGAATTTCGTATATTCGGGTTAGGTCCGATATCCGGTACGAATTTCTTCGGATTGTATTGCAATGAAGTCGCCGTCGATGAAGAAACCGGCGATCAGGTCAGCGACGCCGTATACTACCGTACCCGTGAAGTTGAAGAACTGTACGGCGTTAAAATCAAGCCGGTACTTATCGACGTCGTTGACGTGCCGACCCGAAGTTCCGGAGGTACGGAAATATTGAAATTTATTCAAGCCGGCGAGGACGCGTTCGATTTTGCGATGATTAACGGCAACAGTTTAGTACAAATATTTCCTGTGATTAATAATTTCGTTGAATTGAATTCAATTGCGAATTTAGACCTTTCACATTCGTGGTGGAATCAAAATGTACGTGAATCCATATCGATCGGCGGGCGATTGTATACCGCTCACGGCGATATAAGTTTATACGGTTACATCGGCGCCGAGTGCGCGTTGGCAAATAAAAAACTCATTGATGATTATGGGCTGGATAATCCATATGATTTGGTCAGAAATAAAAAATGGACGTGGGACAAGTTGTATGAAATGAGCAGAACCGTAGTGGTCGATGTAAACGGAGACGGCATAATCGATTTGAACGACAAGTTTGGATTGATGGCGGAAACCGCGGTATTATTGTTTGCGGTAATGGGATCGGGCGTTAAATTAGCTTCGAAAGACAGCGAAGGCATGCCGTATATAACGGCGATGTCGGAACGCACGGTAGCGGTAGTCGATAAAATGTTCAGAATTTTAACCGACGATACGACTACATATATAGCCAAAGTCACGGAAGATTTTTATACGGCGCGCGATAAATTCCATCAAAATGAAATTTTATTCTATGTAAATCAAATAGGGATGGCGTTACAGTCGCGCGGTATGGAAAACGATTTCGCCATACTTCCGAGACCATGGTTCGATGAGAATCAAGGGCAGTATTATGTTACGGTCACTCCTTCTTTCGCGACTTTCGTATGTATTCCGAATACCTGTTCAAACGTCGAACGGACGGCAACCGTACTTGACGCGCTGGGGTATTATTCGCAGAAATATGTCAGACCGGCGTTTTTCGACGTTACCGTAACAAACAAAATGGTTCGCGATGAGGATTCGCTCGAAATGCTTGAAATCATTTACGGTAACTGCGTTTATGATTTAGGGTATATTTTCAATTGGGGAAGTTTATCTTCCGTATTTTCAACTATAATATCGACAAGGAACAATACGTTTGTTTCAAGTTATGACAGCATAGCAAATAAAATAGAAACGGATATGCAAAAAACGCTTGAGGCTTTCGGAATAAATTAAATTTTATATGAATAAAAAGCTTATATTTTTATTGACATTATTAATATTATTAGGCGCTTGCGCCGCGCCGGATTCCCGTCCGGTTTCGGCTGTAGTGATTACCCGCGCTGAGCCTGTAACAAATGTAGAAATTTCAACAGAACTGTTTATTGACCCGGTTGAAGATATAGAAACGGTCGAAACGGAAACTGCCGCAGAAGAAACAACGACAGAACCGGCTGCGGTTGTCGAAACTGCGGCAAAAGATACAAAACCCATATCTTCTCCGACGGGAACAATCACAGCGATAATAAATTTAAACTCAAAAATGTATCATTTGGATTTGGAATGTTCCTATGTTAAACGTATGAACGAAGAAAACAAATATATTATCAAAATCGATAAGTTATCCGACCTTGAAGGTTATACGTCATGCAGCAGGTGCGGCGGCGTTGCGCCGGAAACAACGACTACAACTGCCGTTAAAGTGACGGAGACCCCTGTAACAACAAAAGCTCCGGAAACGACAACTATAGAGTCAAAATCGGACGGAAAGATCACGGTAATTGTCAATTTAAGTTCAAAAATGTATCACTTAAACGCCGAATGTACGTACGTTCAGCGTATGAACGCGGCAAATAAACATATTATAAAAGTCGATAAACTGTCCGAACTTGATGGATATACGCCGTGCAGCAGATGCGGAAGCGTTGCGGAAACAACAAAAAAAGCTCCGGAAACGACGACTATAGAGTCAAAACCGACCGGAAAAATCATGGTAATTATCAATTTAAACTCAAAAATGTATCATTTAAACACGGAATGTACGTATGTTAAGCGTATGAATGAGGAAAATAAATATATTGTCAAAATTGATAACCTGTCCGAACTTGAAGGATACACGCCTTGCAGCAGATGCGGCGATCCCGATAAACCGACTGTAACTGTAACTGTAACGGAAACTACTGTCACGGCTAAAGAAACAGACCCTCCTGAAACCACTATACCGGATCAGGATGAAATTTTAACGGTTATTTTTAATTTAACCTCAAAAACATTTCACGCCGACGATAATTGCCGGCATATACAAAGCATGAAAGATGAAAATAAAGGCACATTTACCGGAACAATTGAGGAAATATTTGCGACCGGTTATAAACCTTGCGGAACATGTTCAAAACAATATATTTTAAATAATTAAAAGGTGGAAAAAAAGTATGATGAAACTTGGTATTATCAGGGGATTTGACAATGCGTCATTCGATTATGTAAAGGACAGAGGGCTGGAATTTATCGAACTTTGCCGCAATAACCACAAAGAAGCGGAAGCTGTGGTCAGCAACGTTGAAAGCATTAAAGCGAATATTGCGCGCACGGGAATCCCGATCGGTTCGATAGGGCGTTGGGCGGCAGACCCGAATACCGGCGGGAAAATCGACGCCGTTGAATTGAAAGCGCTTACGGATTTGCTCGACGCGGCCGTCGCGGTGAATTGCCCGGTATTTGTTTGCGGCTGCAATTACGACAAGAACGTTTCAATGTACAAAAATTACAACGCGGCGTTGGAATTATTCGGAACTTTTCTCGACCGCGTAAAGGGTAAGAACATAAAAATCGCTGTTTACAACTGCTCGTGGGAAAACTTCGTGTATAATCCGTCCACATGGAATGTGGTATTGGGCGAGCTTCCGGAATTGATGATAAAATACGACTGTTCGCACAGTTTCGAGCGCGGCGATAATTATTTGGCTGAACTCAGCGATTGGGGCGACAGGGTAGCGCATATGCACGTGAAAGGCGCGGTCAAGGCAGGGTCAAAACATGTTGACGACTCGCCTGCCGGAATGGACGGAATCGACTGGAAACAGGTATTTGCTATAATGTATTCGCGCAAATATGACGGAGGATTGAGCATTGAGCCTCATTCCGCGACTTGGCGCGCGGATTCGGAACTCGGGGAAAAGGGTATAGGATTTACGATGAACTACATCAGGCAGTTCATTCTGTGAGCCATATAAGAACAATAATTTTAGCAATTGGCGGCGGTATATGGATTGCCATAGGCGGCGCCGCATACCTTTCTGTTGAAAATAAAATAATCGGATCGTTTTTATTTTCATTAGGTTTATTTATGATAGTTACCAATGAATTGAATTTATTTACCGGAAAAATCGGCTATTTGTTTGATAATAAACCAACTTATATAATAGATTTGATAGAAATCTGGGTCGGGAACTTTATCGGCGCGGCGGTGACCGCGTTAGCTTTGAGAATGACCCGTTCCGGTATCTGCGCCGATGAAATATGCGAAATTAAACTTGACGACAGTTTATTAAGCATTTTTATGCTTGCGGTATTCTGCGGATTATTGATGTACAGCGCCGTAAACGGTTATAAAACAATTTCGGATCCGATTGGAAAACACATTGCGGTGATTGTGCCGGTAATGGTATTTATATTATGCGGATTTGAGCATTGCGTGGCGAATATGTTTTATTTTTCGCTTGCCGGGGTATGGAACATTGACAGCTTCGCGTATCTTGGCGTAATGACTCTCGGCAACGCAGCGGGAGCATTGATTATGCCGTTAATTTTGAGGATGAAGAATTATGATATTCAGAACAATAAAACCAAACGAGTTTGACGCATGGGTACAGTTATGCGCCGACGGGTTCGGACAGCCGCCTACCGAATTCCACGACCATTTTGTAAACGACCCGTATGCGGATTATGACGGCGTGTTTGTGGCTTGCGACGGAGATAAAATGGTGAGTACCGTCAGGGTTTTCAGGCGAGAAATCTATTTGAACGGGCAAAAAGTAAAAATGGGCGGTATCGGCGAAGTCTGTACGTTGAAAGAATACCGTAAGCAAGGATTGAGTTCTGAGTTGCTAAGGATGTCAATTGACTACATGAACAATAACGACATGCCGGTATCGATGTTGTTTACGGGTGTGAACGGGCATTATTTAAAGCATGGCTGGTTCACGGTGATTCGGCGTGTAGGAGATGTCGCCCTCGACGTTCCGCAAATTTCGGGGGGATTCCGTACACCAACCCCAGCCGATACAGACGTGCTTGTTAAACTTTATGTATCTTCAAATTCAAACTACAACTGTATGCTTGTACGCGAAAAAGAATATTGGAATAAATGGGTAGCGCACAGCATAAATAAACAAGCGGTTATTGAAGTAAATGGTGAGATAGCCGCGTATTTAGAATATAGAATTAACGGCGATAAAATATATTTCTGCGAATATACGGGAGAGAAGGATTTCATGTTTGCCGCTTTCAGTTTGCTTGGCGGAACGGGATTGCTCAATGTTCCTGAAATGTTGATAAATGATTTTTCCTCCGAAAATTACACCATGATGTTAAGACTGAATAACCCATTCGGCGAGATAACTTCCCCCGGAAAACTTGCCGCACTCGCCGCCGAAAGTATGTTTTTTGTTACCGATGGGTATTGACATTAAACGCAATATATAGTAAGATATAAACATAATAAATAATTCCAAAGGAGTTGTAAAAAATGAAAGTATTAGCAATAGGTTGCCATCCGGACGATATCGAGGTGGCTTGCGCGGGAACGCTGGTTAAATACAAAAATCAAGGGCATGATGTGACGATTTGTCATGTAGCGAACGGAGATATGGGACATGTTATCATACAGCCGGAAGAACTTCGCGCGATGCGCGCAATAGAAGCGCAGAATTCAGGAAAAATAATGGGAATAAAAGTTGTAACTTGCGATGTCCACGATCTTAAAGTTTACGACCACGACGTCACACAGCTTGATTTAGTAGTGGATTTGATCCGCAGAGAGCAGCCCGACGTTATAATCACGCACGGTCCGAACGATTATATGCCAGACCATGTTTCCGTGAGCAAGCTTGTATTTGCCGCTTCATTCCATGCGAGCGTGCCGCATTACGGCAATCAGGATCTCCCTCCGGCGAAAATCACGCCCCTGTTCTATATGGATACGCTTGCCGGCGTGAACCATTTGCCCACCGAATACGTGGATATAACCGACACGATCGACGTAAAACTTGAAATGCTTGAGTGTCACGTCAGCCAGATGAAATGGATGCGCGACCATGACGGTATCGATTTCGCGGAATTCGTCAAATCGTGCGCGCGTTTCCGCGGCTTGCAGTGCGGCGTTCAGTACGCGGAAGCGTTCTCGCAATGCTATGCTTGGCCTAAAAATACAACGAAGCGGATGCTTCCGTAAATAAAGTGAGGTAAAAAATTATGAATTTTAACGATACTGTAAAAGACTCAATGCTTGAAACATTTTTTCCGGCGGGTTGGGACATGGTAAAAATTGACGAGTGCTGCAGCCATCAGCCTGAGGAAATATTCGAGCGTCAAAGTTGGTGGAACAAAGATTTCAATCCGGTTCAATGCGACAACTTATATGATTTCGACACATACATGGGTCACGAGATCGCGTTCCAAATTAAAACCGCCCGTGACAAAGGCGAGAAGCTGATATTCATCCTTCCGGTCGGTCCGATGGGAATGTACAGATGGGCGGTTTATTTCTTGAAGCAATGGAATATCAAATGTGATCATCTGTATTGCTTCAACATGGATGAATGGTCCGACGGTGAAGGCAATACGCTTCCGGCAAACGATCCGGCAGCGTTCCAGAACGCAATGGAACAGGCGTTTTACAATCCGCTCGGCGAATTGACCGTGCCGAAATCCAACCGCAATTTCGCTACAAAAGACAATCTTCCGCTATATGCGGGAAAAATTGACGCGCTTAAAGCTGAGGGAGCAAAACTTGTGCTTGTGTTCGGAATCGGCAGGGCCTGTCATATAGCCTTCTGGGAACCGCATTTCGCCGCGGAATTCTCATCTGTAGAAGAATGGAAAAAGCAAACGTACCGAATCGGCGCGAAACTGCATCCGCTCACCATCGAACAGAACGCGATAACGAGTTTCAAGTCGCGCACGACGTTAGTTCCTTGCCGCGCGAACACGGTAGGACCGGGATTATTCTTACAGGCTGATTATATCATCGGCGGCTGCGACGGCGCGCACACGCGCGGTATGCAATGGCAGGGCATGAGCTTATGGATGACATTGCGTTACGGGCCGAATCCGTGGATTCCGTCAACATTCATTCCGACTTTGAAAGGCAAATTGTTCTTCGTAAAAGAACTTGCAGGTCCGCTTTCCGCGGAATGTAATTGATATGAAAAAGATAATCTCAATAATATTGTTAGTTTTTCTGTTTGCCGCCTGCGCGCAAAACGGCGAAAGCTCTGCCAATACTGACAGGGAAACACAAAGCGTATCGGAAACCACTTCCGAAACATCTTATTACGAAATATTAGGCGAACGCAACTTTAACGGCTATACTTTCACGATCATCGATGCTAACGACTATCCGGGCACCGTTATCAACTTCCCCGAAGAGGATGGAATGACCGGTGAACCGATAAACGATGCGTTGTATATCCGCGATAAA